>JAENJB010000042.1 GCA_016844565.1 Dehalococcoidia bacterium | reverse complement strand
TCTCCGCGGCCAGAATAACCCATGCCGCCATGGAGCGTTTCAGCAGCCTGGTGGAACCCCGCGCTGATGGCGGCTTCAATATCTGGGAGACCACCCATGCGGCGCACCGGCACAGACTCGACCTGGCCAGGGTCTTCGGCCTACCTCCCTCCAAATTCCGCATTATTGGTACCCACATGGGAGGAAGTTTCGGGATCGGTACTGTGGACTCAATAATCCCTACGGGCATCGCGGCGATGCTGGCCAAGAAATCGGGCCGGCCGGTCAAGCTGGCGGGTAGCCGCGAAGAGGTATTCCTGGACGGCTCTACCAGAGAACCCCTCATTGTATACATCAAGGACGGGGTCAAGAGGGATGGAACTCTGGTGGCCCGTCAAGTCAAACTCATCGTCCATGCCGGCGCCTATACCGGCCTGGTGGCTGAGGTCGCTCGCAGCGCTCCTTTCGGCGCTGTGGGCACCTATCATGTGCCGAATCTGAAGATAGATTCCTACGCCGTAACCACCAATGAGCCGCCATCTTCCCCTTTCCGCGGTTTCGGAGCCGCTCAGTTGACATGGGCAGTTGAAAGCCACATGAATATGCTGGCGGCGGAACTGGGTATGGACCCACTCGAGCTGAGACTGAAGAACCTCCTGAAAGAAGGAGAGCCGGATGGCCTGGGTCAACCTACCCGCAGCATCGGAGCGAGGGAATGCCTGGTGAAATCGGCGGAGTGGATCGAGTGGCAGAAGCCATCGGAGCTGAAGAAGAGCCCATGGAAAAGCGGGAAGGGCATCGCCGTGGGCAATAAGAACACCGTGGGAGGGACCACCTCAGCAGCCATAGTGAAGATTCACGCTGATGCGACTATTGAGCTTCGTCATAGCGTGCATGAGGTAGGGCAGGGCGGGCTCACCGTTATGGCCCAAATCGCAGCCGAGGAATTCAAGACCGATGTCGCCCATATCAAGACGGTCCAGCTCGATACCGACTATACGCCTTTTGATTTCGGGTCGGTGAGCAGCCGGAGCACCTTCAACACCGGTAACGCCATCCGCCTGGCCTGCCAGGACGCCAAGCGCAAGCTGATGGAACTGGCCTCGACAAAGCTCGGAGCAGCCCCTGAACTGCTGGATATCAAGGACGGTAAAATCTATGTCAAAGGGGCCGAGGAAAGAATAATCCGGTTTGCCGACCTTTTCGCGCCTTTCGGTTACACCTATCAGGGTGGAGAACTCATAGGCCAGGGCGTATATACCTGCCCCCTGGCCAGCGAGGACCTGGAGACCGGGCAGGGCAAGAGGGTCCTGGCCTATTTCTCTTACGGAGCTACCGCGGCTGAGGTTGCCGTTAACGAAGAGACGGGCGAGGTGAAAGTTCTGCGCATGGGCTCCTGCTTCGATATGGGCCAGCCGATAAACCCGAAAATGTGTGAACAGCAGATCGAAAGCGGTGCAGTCATGGGCATCGGCATGGGCCTGGTGGAAGAGGTAGTGGTCAGGAATGGCAAGATGTTGACCACGAGCTTTCTCGACTACAAGTACCCCACCGCTGTCGATGTCCCGAAGCTGAAAGACATGGCAGCGATGATGGCCCCGGTGCCACATAGCGAAGGACCATTCGGCGCCAAGGGGTTGGGAGAAGCGGTAATGATAAGCCCTTCGCCGGCGATAGCGGCGGCGATATACGAAGCGATAGGAGTGAGGATGAAAGATACCCCTATCACCAAAGAGAAAATACTGGCCGCCCTGAGGACCCGCACCGGCCCCCGGGCCGCAAGCTCTCAGTGACCGCCACGCGGGCTTGCAGAGGTCTCCCACCCCACGACCGCGCACCGTTTGACCGACCACCACCGTGCGTTATAGAATGGAACGTATTCAGAAGCTAAGGTGGCTGTACGGCGTGGTCTGACCCCGCTATCGGGAAGAAAGAGCCCCGTGTCCAAATTAGATAGACATTCATCGGTGTTGGGAGAGGAACATTGCAGCTAATAGAAGTGCAGGCCGGCAACTGCACCGGTTGTCGATTGTGTGAGATGGCTTGCTCCCTGGTCCACGAAGGCGAATGCAGCACAGCCAGGTCCAGGATCAGGGTCTTCAGGGACGAGGAATTCGGCAACAATCTGATATCCGTTTGCCTGCACTGTGCGGACCCTTGCTGTATTGAGAGTTGTCTTTACGGCGCACTCAACCGGGATTCGGCGACTGGGGTAGTCAGAGTTGACACCAGATTATGCATCGGCTGCGGCGATTGCATAGTTGCCTGTCCGCTCAGCATTCTAGACAAAGATAGAGCCACTGTCCTGAAGTGCGATTTGTGTGGCGGTGACCCCGAGTGTGTCAAAGTGTGCTTCAGCGGCGCTCTTGTCCTGAAGGACCTTGACCCGGGTGCTCCGGCCAGGAAATCACTGAGGGACGAGACTTCCCAACTATTACAGCAGATGCAGGGCGCGGGCAAGCCGGGAAATCGCGCCACCAGCAACCTGGGAGGGGGATGAACCAATGCATGGTTGGAAGGGGCAACGCCTCAAGGTATACCTGACTGAAGGCAAGATAGTCAAAGAAGCTCTGCCCGACGAACTGAGGCTGAACTACCTTGGAGGCCGCGGACTGAACTCGCGTACTCTCCTTGATGAGCTGAAACCTGACGCTGACCCCCTGGGCCCCGACAACATTTTCATGGTAGCCGCCGGGCCACTTAACGGCACTGCCGCACCCTGTACCTCCAGGTGGACGGTCACTGCCAAGTCCGCCGTCACGGGCGGCCTGGGCGATGGAAACGGCGGAGGGGACTTCGCTACCGAACTGAAGTTTGCCGGCTACGACCAGATCATCTTCTACGGCCGTTCACCCAGGCCGGTTTATCTGTGGATTAGCAACGACCAGGTTGAATTGAGGGATGCCAGCCATCTGTGCGGCAAGACCACCAAAGAAACCAATGACCATCTGGCCAAAGAGCTGGAGGATACGGAAACGCGTGTGCTCTGCATCGGGCCCGCCGGCGAGAATCTTGTCCGCCTGGCCAAGGTATTCAGCAACAGTACCCGGGCAGGCGGCAAAGGTGGTATCGGTGCAGTCATGGGCTCCAAGAATCTCAAAGCTGTCGCGGTGCGGGGAACAGGGTCCGTCAGGATAGCCAACCCCACGGGATTCCTCACCGCCGCGAAACACGCATATGAGAAGCTGACCGATTCGCCGTTTCTGCAGATGTTCCGACAACAGGGAACGATACACCTCATTCGCCTGCATGCCAATACCTGTGCCCTCCCAACCAGGAACCTGCAAGAGGGATACTTTGAAGGCTGGGAAAACCTGACCTGGGAAGCCTTTGCCACGAAGCATCAGGTCAAGAACAAGGCTTGCTCTGCGTGCCCCATCGCATGCAGCCACTACTACCGGGTCAAGGACGGCCCTTATGCCACTCACGGCGAGAGCAACGAATACGGCACCACCTACCCCTTTGGCTCCAAGTGCGGCATCGATAACATGGCTGCATTGCTCAAGATCAACACCATCTGTGACATGCTGGGTCTGGACACGCATGCAACAGGGGGCACCGTATCTTTTGCCATGGAATGCTGGCAACGGGGTCTCCTTACGGCGAAGGACACCGACAACCTTGACCTGAGCTGGGGCAATGCTGACGCGGTGATTGAGTTGTTGCCCAGGATCGCCTACCGCCAGGGATTCGGCGGCTTATTGGCTGACGGTTCCTTCCTGGCATCGAAGCAGATCAAAGGGTCGGAGATCTGTCTGCGAACTGTCAAGGGCATGGAGGTAAGCGCCCTCTTTCTCGGCCCGCGGCAGAATCTTGTGGCAGCATTAGGTTATGCTACTGCGAGCAGAGGCGCCGACCATCTCCGCGGGGGGGTCCTCCTCAATTCGTACGGAATGCCTCGACTGCAAAAGGTGCTGGGCAGCAGGGAGGCGGCACTCCGCTTGATGAAAGACCCACGCTCGGCGGAAGGGAAGGGAGTGCTGCTATCACTGGACCAGGACTTCTCGGCCCTGATGGACTCGCTGGAAATATGCTGCCATGTCACCGGTGAACTGAGGCAGGGCCTGAACCCTGATGAACTCGCCGAACTCTTCTCGGCGTGTACCGGGGTCGACATGAGCGGTGACGACCTGATGAAGGTTGGTGAGCGCATCTGCAACGTGGAGAAGCTGATCAATCTTCGCGCGGGCATGGGCCGAAAGGACGACACCCTGCCCAGGATATTCTTCGAGGAAAAGGAGACGCCACGCGGCACAACGGGCATGAGTGAAGCCAAATTCCAAGGGATGCTGGACGATTTCTACAGATTCCGGGGCTGGGACGAAGGCGGGGTACCCACGAGGGAGAAGCTGAAGGAATTGGGCTTGCTTGATACCGTGGGCGAGTTCAAGATTTCAGACCACTCGGAGTAAAGAGCCGGTGGGGGGAGGATGTTGACTCCAATCCAGCGGGCCACCGGGCTGGAGTAAGTCTGGCAGGGGGAATGAACCAATGACGTAGTAGTCGCGGTGATGTCCGACAAGGGGTATTCATCTTTGGAAGGAGATCTGCAAATGCCAAGTAGACGGGTTATTGGGGTCTTGCTATTAGTTGTTCTGGTACTCACTCTCGGGGCCTGTGCTCCCAAGGCTGCGCCTGCGCCAACCACGCCGCCCATCCCCACCCCCCAGACAACGCCAGCGCCCGCGCCCCTGATCGGCGAATGGGCCAAAGTCCTGGAAGCCGCCAAGAAGGAAGGCACGATAACGATCTACAACGTGCTCGGAGTCGGCCTGGGGGAGGCGTTCAAGACCGGCCTGAACCAATACGGAATCAAGGCGGAGATCATCGCAGGAGCCTCCGCAGACATTATGGCGAGAGTAGCGACCGACCAGCGCACGAAAGTTTATGTCGGTGACGTGTTTGTCTCCGGCTATCCCAGCCTTGTGAGCCTTATGGAATCTGGCTACACGGAGACAGTCAACGTTGCGCTTCCATCGGTTCAAGAGAAAGATGTTTGGCGGATACACCCGAGCAAGTTCGAGCCCACTAAAGTCATCTTCAGCTTTGGCACAAGCATTACCCCTTCCGTCATCATCAATACCGACCTGGTAAGGAAGGGCGAGATTCGGTCGTGGAACGACTTGCTGGACCCCAAATGGAGAGACAGGATGGTGATGTCTGAGGCACGGGCGGGACCAGGCCCCGGGACCTCCGGTCTGGGGGCCTTCATGGTGCTCGGTGAGGATTTCTGGAAGAAGATGGCGGCCCAGCGCATAATCCTGTACCCAGGGGTTGAACTGGCGGTCAGCTCAGTAGTCCTCGGTGAGAAGTCACTGGCTATTTTCCCACCCTTCTCGCGCACGGTGACTGCTATAAGAGCCGGCGCGCCCGTTCAAATCGTCCACCTACAGGAAGGCACCTCCTATGCCGTTAATGCTGTGAACGTCCTTAAGAGCGCCCCTCATCCCAATGCGGCGCTGGTGTTCCTCAACTGGATGATGAGTAAGGAAGGACAGGCAGCCATAAGCAGGGCCACGGACAATTACAGCGTTAGGAGCGACGTCACCGAGACTTGGCTCAGGACTCCGGAACTCAACCTCGGGACTTATACCTTGCTGGAACCTCCCAACAACATAGACCCCGTCATCCAGACGAAAAGCCGGGACTTCGCCATCAAGATTTTTGGGGCGCGGTAGCTTGCTGAGACAGGGAAGCCCGTCCATGGACGGGCTTCCCTGTTAGCGACATTATCACTTCACTCATACTCTTCTTCCCGCGATATGGCCGGAGTGTACCGCTTCGTACATACGGCGTGGCTCCACGCAATCCCCTGCCCTGTATACCGGGATGGCCCCTTTCTCAAGTTCCTCGGCTAGCTTCCGGTCCGCAGCGAGACCGGTGGCCAGGACGACCGTATCGGCTTCAAAGGTGTGTTTCCTGGCTACCCGGTCAACAAAGACGGTGCTCCGGTCGGTTATCTCGATGAGGACGAGACCGATCCTGATGGACACCCCCAGATTCTTCAGCAAGTTCAAGAGCACCGGGCGGAGGAAACGGCCGCCCTCGGAGGCGACATCGGCCATGGAACCTCGGAAGCCCGTGACGGTCACCTTCCTCCCCAGTTGAGCGAGGTAGAGAGCAACCTCGCACCCATTCATGCCGTCTCCGATGACCACCACCCTCTCTCCTACTCCCTTACCCTTCCCGTGATACACATCGAAGATGTCGGTAACCAACGGCTTGTCCACCCCGGGCACCGGAGGCGTAATGAGATGCGCGCCCGTAGCCACTACGACCGCGTCAAAACCTCCCTTTTCAATCATCTCCCTCGTCACCTCGCGCTTGACCACCTTCACGCCGAGCTTACCCATCTGGGCAATAAGGTAGCGGATGAAAGCACGTAGGTCTTTCTTGAAGTCGGGCACGTTGTCCTCGAAGAACACACCGCCCAAAGCCCTCTTCTCATACAGGGTGACCGAATGTCCCCTGAGCGCGGCCACACGTGCTGCTTCCATGCCCGCAGCGCCGCCGCCAATAACGGCCACCTTGCGCTTACTCGCATTCAACTGAGCTTCTCTCCGATAAACATCGTCGCCGTACTCATCCTCCAGGCCTTGAGCCGGGTTGACGCTGCACCGGGTGCCGATACCCCTCGTGAGGCAGCCATCCAGGCACCGTATGCACGGTCGGATGTCCTCCAGCCTTCCTTCCTGGGCCTTGCGGGGCATGTAGGGATCGGTCAGAAGAGGGCGCCCGAAGGAAATGAAGTCAGCCTTCCCCGTTCTCAGGATCTCCTCTGCATACTGGGGATTAGGAATGCTACCGTGGCCGATGACGGGCACCTTCACAGCCTTCTTCACGGCCGCAGCGGCATCTAGGTGCAAACCATACGGCTGGTACATCGTAGGGATAACCCTCGTCATGGAAGCATGAGTGCCTCCAGAGACATGGATAACATCCACGCCCGCCTTCTCCATCTCTTTGCAGAACTCAATTGACTCTTCCAGATCTATGCCCCCCTCCTCGTAGTCCGTGGCGCAGATCTGGACGCTCAGGGGCATTTCGGGGCCAATGGCGTCCCGGACAGCAGTGACTGTTTCCAGAGGGAAGCGCATGCGGCTCCTGAGGCTGCCGCCGTACATGTCGGTCCTCTTGTTCGTCACCCGAGATATGAACTGGGTAATGAGATAGCCTGCCGCTCCGTGAAGCTCTATCATGTCGTAGCCCGCCGTCCTGGCCCTCCGGGCGGCAGCAGCGAAGTCCCTGGTCAGAGCGCGCACCTCCTCGGTGGTCAGCTCCTGGGGAATGGGACCGCCGGCGGCCAGCGATGGCTCGTACGGAACTCGAGAAGGCGCGACAATGGGAGGCTTGGTGAGCAGTATCTTCTGCCTACCGGCATGGCCGAGCTGGATGCCGGCCCTGGCTCCCTGAGCGTGGATGGCCTCCGCCAGGAACGCATGTCCCATGATGAACTCGTCATCATAGAGGCCCATGTGGCAGGCCGAGACCTGCGCTCCCCTCTCGGTAACATAGGTCACCTCGACGGTCACCAACCCCGCTCCACCCCTGGCAATCTCTCGATAGTGGGAGATAATCTTCTGGGTCACATCTCCCTGGTAGGTGGCGAAAGAAAGGCTCAATGGGGATTTGATTATCCTGTTCTTCAGTTCCATCCGTCCGATCTTGCCCGGGCGAAAGAGATACTCGAACTTCAATAGACGCCTCCTTTCTATCTACTCCATGAGTAAGCGCGGCAGTGGTTGAAGGGAAGTCCTCCTGCACTCGCCAGAGACTTGGGACCCGAGCTTGCCCCGGGACGAAAATACCCTTCCTGCTCACGCTTGGAACCCCGTGTAGCTTCGGGCCAATTATGTCTTTAAGTCACAAGGCTGTCAAGGCTCGTCACTCGTGAGTCCAGTTCCGAGCGCGGGCGTAGCGCGAGCTCGCCGCTTGGGTATTGACAGTGAAATCCGCGAAGTGATAAAGTGCATAACCGCATCCCGAACTGCGGAACTGTGCACTGTAAACCT
>JAENJB010000041.1 GCA_016844565.1 Dehalococcoidia bacterium | reverse complement strand
GGTGAAACCCAGGCCGAAGAGGATTACCAGCCCCAATATCATGCCCAGGATCTTGGTGCTCACGCTCACCCCAATCACGAAGTCCCAGAAACGGTCCCAGATTTTGCGCTGCCTCATGGCTTGGTTCCCACGGCATCGAGCATAGCACGGATGGAATCATAGGCACGAATCTGTCAATACCCAGCTCTGCCAGAGCTTTCCTTCCATTTTCCTCCTGGTGCATTTCCAGAAACACACGGCGCAACTGCTCTTTAATCTCGAAATTTAGCTGAGGATGGACTACCACAGGAGGAATGCCATAGGGTGGGGACACCTGGATTATCTTTGTCCTTGAGAGCAATGCTGGTTCCTGAACAATCAGGGCATCATAGACCAGGCTATCTACAGAGGCGCCGTCCACCAGCTTTGCCGCCACCGCCCTTATAGAATTGTCATGGCTATAGGTGAAAGTGTACCTTTCGAAAAAGGAATCCGGCGTTTCACCCTTCAAGTGCAGCATATAAAGGGGAACCAGCCTGCCGGAGTTAGACAACGGGTCGGTAAAGGCAAAAGAGCCTCCCTTTAAGTCATCAATGGACTTCGCGCCAGAATCGGCGGGGACGATTAGATAGGAATGATAGGTAGAATTGCCCCCCTTCACGGGCATGACTAGGAGTTCCATACCAAAGTCCTTTTGCCCTACCACATACCCCCCACCGCACACGAAGGCGAGGTCAATCTCGCCGGAGCGAACCATCTCATTGACCTCGGCATAGGTGCGGCGCTGGGCAAGCTGGACAGGCCGCGACAGCTTCTCCTCCAGGAAGGCGAGGAAGGTGTCGTACGTCTCCAGCGTGACCTTCGGTGAAAGCACAGCGGCCACAGCCACCCGGAGAGGCATCCTGACAGGCTGACCAGGTGAAAGGGGAGAGTGAGTCTCCGGCGTGCCCAGGTGTATCTTGCGATACTGGACCCTCTCGGCACAACCAGCAGCCAACAGCAGTATCAGCAATAGTAGTACTGAAATCGCCGTGAAGACCCTGTATCGAACTAGCATAACACCATACTTTTGTGCGGTTACAGCACTCTCTTCAGTCTGGGGCTAGGGGTGAGTCCGGGGATCCTGCCGCGCTTGGCTACGGGTTTGCCCGCCACGGCATGGAGATCGGCGGTGAAATCTATGGGTGCCGCTCCGCTGATATGGCTGCCGATGCCGAAATAGTCCACGGGCGCCCCGGTCTGAACGAACTCAGCGATGCGTTGAGGGTCAAGTCCGCCGCTGACGAAGATCTTCACACCGGGAAAACCGGCCAGGTCGAGTCTTGCCCGCACCTCCTTGACAAGGTCAGGCGTGACGCCCCCACGTTCTGCAGGAGTGTCCAGACGTACTCCCTTCAGTCGCTCGCCCAGGGCCTGTGCCACTCTCAGACTCTCCTCAGCCTCATCCTTGAAGGTGTCTACCAGCGAGATTCTAGGCACATCCGGAGGCATGTGCTTGTCAAAAGCTAAGGTGGCAGCGACCGTATCACCCATCACCACTATCAGAGCGTGAGGCATGGTGCCTGCTGGCGTGACCCCAGCCAGCTTCGCACCGGATATGCTGGAGCATCCCGCGCATCCACCGACTACTGCGGCATAGTCCATGGTGGCGGCTACCTGAGGATGGACGTGGCGAGCCCCAAAACTGATAACGGGCACTCCCCTGGCTGCCCCGACGACCTGTCTGGCGGCAGTGGCCCAGCCGCTGGCATGCGCCAGCATACCCAAATAGACGGTCTCATATACCCCGTAGCTCTGGTAAGGCGCGGTTATTCTCATTACCACCTCTTTCCTCGCCATCGGCTCACCTTCGGCCAGTGCCCAGACCTCCCTCTGGCCCTCAGGCAGTACCTTCTGCAGGAGAGCAATCACTTCCTCCATGCCACAGAGAATGCCGTCCCTGCCGGGAAAGACCTCCATGGTGGTCACCGGATTGAGACCTTCTTTTCTGAGGATTTCGACGGTGCGGGCGAAGTAGACATCGGAGGTCTCGCCGGAGAGTACGGTATCGGAGATGGTGAACTTCGGTGTTGTCCTCTTGATGGGTGCGACGCCGGTAAGCTTCGCGCCAAGCGCCTTCTCCATGTGGTCGAGCGCAAAGCTGTGTGCTCTGTCGTCGAAAGAGGCCACGCAGTCCACCGGCACCTCGACAACGTAGTCTCGATTGCGCAGGTCAGCCACAGTGTGCAGCACGCAGATATCGGTGCAGACACCGCACACTATGACCTTATCCGGCTTAATGTCAGCTAGTAGCTTCTCGAGCCTGGTACCGAAGAAGCCGCTGAAGCGGCTCTTGGCGATCAGTTGGCCGGGGTAGGACAGAAGCTCGGTAATGACCTCAGACTCACGGGTGTCCCTGATGCAGTGGGGAGGGAACATCTGGAACTCGAGGTCGTTCGGTGCATGACTGTCGACGAGGTAGAAGACCTGGGAGCCCCTGGTTGCCTCCCTCGCCAGTAGCTCTTGCACTGCGGGAATGATCCGCCTGGCTCCGGGGCCGCAGTACAAGCAATATCCTTCTTCGAGAAAGCCCCGTAGCATGTCTACCACGATGACAGCGCTGGCCATCGCCGTGCCCCTCAACTCAGGCTCTCTTTGAGCAGTCGGGCTACCTCCAGCGGATCACTGGAAACAACGCTCTGGCCGAACAGTTCCATGGTGCCTATGTCGCAGGATGTACCCTTGGTATCTCCACGGTCAACTATCCGGACTACTACGGGGAACCCTTCCCAGCTTTCGGTCGTGGCGGACGAGGGTGGTACCACCAGACACAGATTGAAGGCAGTGACATTCATGTTATCTCGAAGGCAGGCGAGTGCCTCGTAAGTCCGCTCCTTGAGCGAAAGGTCAAGCTTATTGGAGAGGAGCATGACATCCTTCTCTTTGAGAGGGGTGATGTAGGCCATGACCTTGACACCCTGCTTCTCAAAACCCAGGCCGAGGTCACGGTGGGCCTCATAGAGGTCGTGGAAGTAGTTCGATTTGTACCTCCGCTGGTAGCGCTCGGCGCCAAAGCGCAGGCCTTCGACCCTGGCATAGTGCTGGATGCGGGTGAGGGAGACCTGAGCATGACCATGAATCATGGAGGCGCCGGCTCGCCTGAGACAATTCCAAAGGAAGAAAAAATACTTCGCCCCGGAATCCAGCTCACGAATCTTCTCCGCCCACAGGCAGGCGGTGTCGATGTAGTCAGCTACCTGGTCCTTAGTGAAGTGGAGCGGATTGGCCTCCCGAAAGATGATGATGCCATGGTGGCCATCGTACTTGGCGATATTGCTGGCGGTAACGCAGTACTTACCCTCGATGCGCCCGAAAACGTCCTCCGGCGTATCCCGAACCGGGTTGTCGAAAGGGTCATCCCGTATGACATCCATAATCCTGGCCTCGATGGCAAGCTTTTCTATAGTCTCAATCGGACGTGAAGCGCGCAGTTTGTTGAACAGGGCTCCTTCATAGGTAACCCGGTTGGTCACCTTGACAATCTTCTGCTCTCGCACCACGTCGACAGAGCCAAACTGCTTCTCAATCCAGGCAATCATAGACGGTGGCGGCTTGAGGTATCCCTTGGTGACGTCGAAATGAAAGAGTCGCTCGAATCGCTCCCTTTTTTGCGGTGACAATGCGGAGACCAGACTATCCAGGTCGGTAATCAGCAATATCGCACCTTCGTCTCGATTCTTTCGACAGGCAATTGTAATACTCCGGGAATCTTGAGGCAAGGCGGCTGCCTTGTCAACAAACGGCCACTCTGACCTTGGCTCACTTTAAGACAATGCTGGCGGAAGAGGGCTTGCAGGGCGACACCGCTCGCTAATGTAGGAAGTGACGCACACCGGTGAAAACCATGGCGATGTTGTACTTGTTTGCTACATCAATAGCATCCTGGTCGCGCAAGGAGCCGCCAGGCTGGATGATAGCGGTGCCCCCCCCCTTTGCTGCCATCTCCACCCCATCCGCGAAAGGGAAGAAGGCGTCCGAGCCCACGACACTGCCACTTACCCGCTCGCCGGCCTTCTTGAGCGCAATCTCTACGCTGACGACACGGCTGGGTTGGCCTGCCCCCATTCCCAGTAGAGCCTCGTCCTTAACGAGAACAATAGCATTCGACTTGATATGCTTCACTGCTTTCCACGCAAAGAACAGGTCGCGCCACTCCTCCTTTGAAGGCTGACGCCCGGTCACTACCCGGGGCTTGCTCTCGGCGTCAGTGTAGACGTCAGGAGTCTGAACCAGCAGTCCGCCACCGACACGGCGAAAATCGAAGGCAGACCCATTTCCTTTCAACTGAGGAAGTCCGAGGTGAAGAAGGCGTAGGTCCTTCTTTCTCTTCAATAGACTGAGTGCCTCCGGGTCGAAGCTAGGCGCGATGATGGCATCGTAGTGGGTCTTGTCGATCTCCCTGGCGGTAGCCAGGTCAAGAGTCCAGTTCGTGCTGACCACCCCGCCAAAGGCGGAAACAGGATCCCCGGCGAGAGCTCGCCTGTAGGCCTCAGCGAGGCTAGAATGACTCGATAAGCCACACGGGTTATTGTGTTTGATGACAGCCACTGTAGGAGACTCGAAGTCCCTGACGGCCTCCAGAGCGGAGTGAAGGTCGAGAATGTTGTTGAAGGAAAGGTCCTTTCCGTTCAGTTGCATTGCCCTGGTAACGGTTGACTCTTTGTTCTCCAGAGTCTCTTCCTCATAGAAGGCAGCCTTCTGATGTGGGTTCTCTCCGTACTTGAGGTCGTAGAGTTTCCTCAAAGCGATGGTCATCTCGGAAGGGAAAAGCTCTTCGCCCTGGCGTAAGTAACGGGAAATGGCGGTGTCATAGAGAGCCACGTGCTGAAAGGCTTTCTGCGCCAGCCTTCGTCGCTCGCCGAGGCCGACCGCTCCGTTCTTCATCTGGTCCAATGCCGGCCCATAGTCGGCAGGGTCTACTATGACCAGCAGGTGGGGAAAGTTCTTGGCTGCAGCTCGAATCATGGTCGGGCCGCCGATGTCGATGTTCTCCAGGGCCTCCTGGAGTTCCACGCCGGGACGGCTGACTGTCTTGACGAACGGGTACAGGTTCACCACCACAATATCAATCGGCGAGATCTTGTTCTCCGCCAGTTGGGCCATGTGGCCCGGCAGGTCTCGCCTGGCCAGGATGCCTCCGTGGACAGCCGGGTGCAATGTCTTCACCCGGCCATCGAGGATTTCGGGGAAGCCGGTCAGGTCGGAGACGCTGTGCACGTGAAGCCCGGCGTCTGTCAATGCCTTCTTAGTGCCGCCAGTGCTGTAAACTTCTATGCCGAGTCCGCTCAGTCCCCTGACGAAATCGACGAGGCCGGTCTTGTCTGAGACACTTACGATAGCTCGCATGGGCAGCCTCCTGAAAGCGGATTTTATGCCAGGATAACGCGCTGTCTACCTTTTTGCTCTACGATTTGGCCGATGACTCGTGCCTCTGGCAGAGACTTCAGGAGCCGGGAGGCGTTGCCGCCGGAGCAAACGAGGATCATCCCGATGCCCATATTGAAGACGCGGAACATCTCGCGGCGTGAAATGCGGCCCCTTTGCTGGATAAGTGAGAATAGGGGTGGCACCGGCCAGGAACGGCTGTCAATGCGGGCCGCTCGTGTGGGCGGGAGAATACGGGGCAAGTTCTCGGGTATGCCGCCCCCAGTGATGTGCGCCATGCCCTTGAGGAGAGGCAAGAGCGGATTGAGAAGATGGTAATAGCAGCGATGGGGAACGAGAAGGGCCTCACCGAGTGTACAGCCCAGTTCAGGATGGTATGTATCTAGCACAGCAGGGCGCGATTCAACTTCGAATACCTTCCTCACCAGCGAGTACCCGTTGGTGTGCAAGCCACTGGAAGGCAAGCCGATGAGAACATCACCCGTAATGATTGCCGCGCCGGTGAGAATTCTCTGCTTCTCGACGGCGCCAACGATGAAGCCGACCACGTCATAGTCGCCGGGGGCATAGATGCCGGGCATTTCCGCTGTCTCACCGCCGAGAAGAGCACACCCCGTATCTCGGCAAGCTTCGACCATACCGGCCACGATGCTTTCCACCAGCTTGGGAACAAGCTTGCCCATAGCGATGTAGTCAAGGAAGAAGAGGGGAGAGGCGCCACAGGTGAAGATATCATTGACGCAATGGTTGACCAAGTCAACGCCGATTGTGCCGTGCCCTCCCATAAGGGCTGCGATTCTCAGCTTGGTGCCAACGCCATCGGTGCTGGCGACTAGAACCGGCTCCTTGTAGCCGCGTAGCTGAAAGAGGCCGCCGAAAAGCCCGATCTCGCTGAGCACGCCGGGAACGGAGGTTGAACGAGCCAGCCCCTTGATAACACTCTTGATGCTCGCTGCCGTGTCGATGTTCACCCCTGCGGCGGCGTAGGCAGGAGACACCTGTTTCGTTTTCATATCGTATGCGGAGGAAGGCCAATATCAGGGTAAGCTGATTGTTTCCATCGCCAGTTTGTCCATCTCAAGCTGGACGGGAATAGGGTAGTCACCGGTGAAGCAGGCCAGGCAGAAGTGACTCTTGGGAAGTGCTATCGCTTTAACCAGACCGTCGAGGCTAAGATAACCCAGGGAGTCAGCACCGATGGCCTCCTTTATCTGAGGCACTGTCTTCTGTGCGGCAATGAGCTCCCAGCGGGTAGCCATATCCACGCCGAAAAAGCAGGGGTGGCGGATCGGCGGCGCGCAGATGCGCATGTGCACTTCTTTAGCGCCAGCCCGGCGCAGCATGGATACCACCCTGGGAGTGGTGGTACCACGGACGATGCTGTCGTCGACAACCACCAGCCGTTTGCCTGCAATCATCAGGGGCATCGGGTTGAACTTCAGCCTGACGCCCAGTTCTCGTATTCGCTGGTCCGGCTCGATGAAGGTCCGGCCCACGTAGCGGTTCTTGAGAAGACCTTCACCAAGGGGCAGCCCGGACTGCTGAGCGTAGCCCGTGGCCGCAGCAGTAGCGGAATCAGGCACACCCATGACCATATCGGCATCCACCGGATACTGTTCGGCCAGCCTCGCCCCCATCGCCTGTCTGGCGGGATAGAGCAAGCGACCGTTGATGACGCTGTCCGGACGTGCAAAGTAGATGTATTCAAAGATGCATAAGGACCTTCGAGATGGTATGGCCTGATAGCTTTGGACCCCGTGTTCGTCGATAATGACGATTTCGCCGGGTTCAATCTCTCGCAAGAACGAAGCCCCGATATGGTCCAGCGCGCAGCTTTCCGAAGCTAGAACCCAACCGTCTCCGAGGCTGCCGAGGCACAGAGGACGGAGCCCCATAGGGTCGCGGACGCCGACCAGCTTGTCGCGGGTCAACATCGTCAGGGAATAGGCGCCTTGAAGCCGGTGCATGGCGTAGCTGATACTGTCCTTTAACTCCTTCTCCGGAGACGATAGGACGAGGTTCAGGATGACCTCTGAATCGGTAGAAGTCTGGAAACGGAAACCTTTGTCAGTCAATTCCTGCCGCAGATATACTGCGTTCACAATATTCCCGTTGTGGGCGAGGGCTATTGATTGACCGTCAGACTCGATGAGCAACGGCTGAGCGTTGCAGAGTTGACTGGAGCCCATGGTCGAGTAGCGATTGTGGCCGATAGCGGCCCATCTTGGTATGTACCCGAATGCTGCTACCGTCACTGGCAGCTATGCCGGCGCTTTCCTGCCCACGATGTTGAAGAGCGAACAGGGCAAAAAAGGCTAGGCGGGCAACATCCTCAGTCGGCGCGTAAACGCCGAAAACACCACAGCTTTCGTGCAAAATGCTTCTCCGGATGCCTCCTGAATACCTTGCCCTTGGCAAATTATAGCGTCTTTCAGGTTCCGGGGTCAAGTTCGGCTCAGCTTTGGGTGCGCTGGAGGAGTCAGTGCAGTGTCAGTTCATTGCCGGAGATTCTGCTGGGGGCACAGCAGGATAAAGAACTCGCGGTTACCGGCGGGTCCCATGATAGGGGAGGGCGTGAGGCCTCCGATACGAAAGCCGTTTCCTACCGCCCAGACCACGAGATGGCCGAGTACCTTGGCGTGCAACTGAGGGTCTTTGACCACGCCGCCGCGGCCGATTTCTCCTTTCCCCACCTCAAACTGAGGCTTCACGAGGATAATCAGGAAGCCACGTTCGGAAAGAAGCAGAGCGGTGTTTGGTATGACCTTTTCCACGGAAATGAACGAGACATCCATGGCAACGAGGTCCGCCTTCTCGGGAATAGGGAAAGGATACCGGGCATTGATCCTTTCCTTCACTACGACCCGAGGGTCCTTCCTTAGCCTGTAGTCCAGTTGCCCGTAGCCGACATCTACGGCGTATACTTTCTTCGCTCCTCTCTGCAGCAGACAGTCGGTGAAACCGCCGGTGGAGGCGCCGACGTCAATGGCGACTTTGCCAGTCACGTCGAGATCGAAGTGGTCCAGGGCCGAGCATAGCTTGATGCCTCCCCGGCTCACATAGGGTGGTCTCTCAATGAGCTTTACCACCGTCTTGTCAGTCACCATCAGCGCCGGATGAGAAACTGCCTTGCCATCTGCCATCACTTCTCCGGCGAGAATCAGGGCCTGGGCTTTGCTGCGGCTCTCGGCCTGGCCTATTTTGACCAAAAATGTGTCGATGCGCTGTCTAGACATGGGCATTGTCAGACGAGTTGTGGTAGGCTAGTTGAGCTTCCGCGGCTTGAGGACATAGGACAAGATGATGAGACCGAGGCCCAGGAGAAACGATACGAGTGCGAGTCCCCACGAATTCTGGTAGAAGACAGCCATGAAGTACCAGACTCCTCCTACGAAGAATAGCAGCATGCCGGCTATAAGGGTAACAATGGCTATGAAATACTGGAAGGAACGCCTTAGAAAAGACATAAACACTCAACCATCTGAGATCATTATCGACCGCACGGCAGCGCATCGGCTTATCAAGGGTCCCGAATTGTCCCATTATAGCACCCGCCAGCATTCGAGAGAACAGACCTTGACAAGATCCTTTCCGTGGCGCTACGATTACACTCAATCTATGCTTGGACTGTCTGTGCTTCCATCGGAGAGGTCATCTCTTCTGCCTGAAGAGTAGTCGCTATGGCCACTATTTTGGATCGCGTCAGTTCCCCGCATGACCTGCAGAGCCTTACGCTGGAGGAGTTGGAACAGCTAGCCTCTGAAATCCGCCACGAGCTGATCAGCACGGTATCGGAGAACGGAGGACATCTGGCCTCCAACCTCGGGGTGGTCGAGCTGACCCTGTCGCTGCACCGCGTCTTCAGCAGTCCACAGGACAAGCTCATCTGGGACGTAGGCCATCAAAGCTATGTGCACAAGCTGTTGACGGGGAGGCGTCCGGATTTCACCACTCTGAGACAATATGGTGGTCTGTCTGGCTTCGCTGATCCGATGGAGAGTCCACACGACCCTTTCATCGCTGGCCACGCCGGCAATTCCCTTTCCGCTGCTCTTGGAATGGCTCTGGCACGGGACCTGGCCAACAAGAGCTATCAAGTGGTCTCGATTATCGGCGATGGGTCCTTTGGGGCAGGCATGGCTTTCGAAGCTTTGAACCACACCGGCCACCTGGGCACCAAGGTAATCATAGTGCTCAACGACAATGGTATGGCCATCTCCCCTAGCATAGGAGCCTTCGCCCGTCTGATGAACCGGCTAAGGCTGGACTACCGATACGAACAAGCCAAGGGAGGAGTCAAGAGACAGGTTGCCCGTCTGCCAATGGGTAGATCTGCCTGGGCTTTCAGTAAGGAAATAAAGAGTCGTTTGAAGAGGGCGTTGCTCCCTGTATCCTTCTGGGAACAGTTCGGATTCGTTTACCTCGGGCCGATAGACGGACATGACCTGAGGGAGCTTGAGGCAGCGCTGCACCGGGCGCGTGACTACGAAAGCGGGCCAACGCTGGTTCACGTTGTGACAAAGAAGGGTAAGGACTATCCACCCGCTGAGTCGGACGCTATCAGGTTCCACGGAATACCGCCCAACGGCGGAGCCCAAAGCCCTGTCCCTTCCTACAGCCAGGTTTTCGGACAGACCGCCGTTCGTTTGCTACGAGAGAACGATAGGGTAGTAGTAATCACAGCCGCCATGCTGGAGGGTACCGGACTCGCGGCGGCCGCTCGGGAATTCCCACAGCGCGTCTTCGATGTTGGCATTTGCGAGCAGCATGCGGTGACCATGGCGGCAGGACTGGCGGCTCAGGGATTCATTCCTGTGGTAGCCATATATTCGACCTTTCTGCAGCGTGCCTATGATCAGCTAATCCACGATGTGTGCATCCAGAATCTCCCGGTTGTCTTCGCCATCGACCGCGCCGGGATAGTTGGCGAGGATGGCAAGACCCACCAGGGCGCCTTCGATATTTCCTATCTGCGGGCCATTCCTAATATGGTGGTGGCAGCGCCAAGGGATGAGAACGAACTTCAACATCTATTGTTCACTGCTATCCACGCCGGGTGTCCCATGGCGGTGCGCTATCCGAGAGGTAGTGGCCGCGGAGTCCCGATGCAGCCGGAGTGGCAGGAGCTGCCGATAGGCAAAGGACAGAAACTGATGGATGGATCTGACATCTGCATCATTGCCATCGGTCCGTTGGTATATGCGGCTCTTGAAGCCGCTCAACAATTGGCCGGGGAAGGAATAGGATGCGCTGTGCTCGATGCTCGGTATGTCAAGCCGTTGGATGCGGAGCTTATCCTCGGGCTGGCCCACAAGACCAGGAGATTGGTGACTGTAGAGGAGAACGCTGTCGCGGGAGGATTCGGGAGCGCTGTCCTTGAACTGCTGGAAGGCTCATCTCGCGAAGCCGCGAAGGTGGAATGCATTGGCTTGCCCGATAAGTTTATTGAGCATGGTCCACAGGAGCTCTTTCGCTCTCTTTTTGACCTTACCGCTGAGGGGATATGTGGAAGAATGAAGAAAGCGTTCCCGGAACTTTGGGTGCGCGCCCCGGTGAGCCAGCAGTGAGAGAACAGACCCTTCAGTTGCCGGCAGTCTTCGATCGGTATCGAGATGACATCGATGCCGGGCTGAGGATGGCCCTCGACGGTCGGGACTTACCGTTATATGACATGCTCAGGTATCATCTCGGATGGCTGGATGAACATGGTAAACCGCTTATCGGCTTCAGCGGCAAGGCCCTTCGCCCCACCCTTTGCTTGCTGGCCTCCGAGGCCGGTCGAGGCGAGCGTCACCGGATTCTCCCCGCAGCAGTAGCCATCGAACTGGTGCACCACTACTCGCTCATTCATGATGACATTCAAGATAGTGATACAGAGCGACATCATCGACCGACCTTATGGAGTATCTGGGGCAAGTCACAGGCAATCAACGCCGGAAGCGCTATGCGAGTTCTTGCCAGCCTGGTCATACTGGGGCTGGACAAGTGCGGAGTTTCACGACAGAAGCGACTGGAGGCGCAGCGGCTCCTGGATGAGAGCTGTCTCCGGATGATTGAAGGGCAGTATCTCGATATCAGTTACGAGCGCCGTCTCGACATCAGCATTGCGGACTATCTGGACATGGTGGCGCGGAAGACCGCGGCACTGATCGGCTGTGCAACCGAGATGGGCGCATTGTTGAGTGTGGACAGCCAGGACAACATCGAGGGATTTCGGAACTTCGGCCAGAGCTTGGGCCTCGCCTTTCAAATGAGAGACGATATTCTCGGCATCTGGTGAGAGGATAGGCATACCGGCAAGCCCCACGGCAACGATATCAGGCGTCGCAAGAAATCCCTCCCGGTGGTCTATGCTCTGGAAAAGGCATCGGGGAAATCAAGGAAGGAACTGCTGGCCATATACCAGAAAGAGCAGGTTGATGATACAGACCTGAAAACGGTTCTTGAGGAGCTCGATGCATTGAAAGCCCGTTCCTACACTCAGGAAATGGCCACGACCTATTGCCGCAAAGCCATTTCGGAGATCGAAGGGCTGGACCTGCCAGATGCGGTACGGAGAGACCTGGAGCAGATTGCGTGCTTCCTGGCGGAACGTGACTTCTGAGCAAGGGGAGAATGGAGAATGTCGCTAAAGCGCGATGGGATGACCGGTCTTGCGAGGCAGGCGAACAGCCGCCGCAAGGAAGAACAGATGCGCATCAATCTGGAGGAGGATGTCCAATTCCACCAGGTGACGACGGGATTCGAGAACTACCGCTTCCTCCACCAGGCTCTCCCGGAACTCAGCCTGGCGGATATCGATCTCTCCTCTAGCCTCTTCGGCAAGCAGTTGAAAGCTCCGCTGATCGTTTCTTCTATGGTGGGAGGGGTCGAGGTGGCGGGACGGACCAACCGCCGTCTGGCGGAGGCAGCCCAGACAGCTGGCATCGCGATGGGGCTTGGTTCCCAAAGGGCGGCGATTGACGACTCTGAGGTGGCTTCCACCTATCAGGTGCGCCATGTGGCGCCGGATATTCCGCTGTTTGCCAATATCGGGGCTGTCCAGTTGAACTATGGCTATGGCGTAGATGAATGCCGGCGCGCGGTGGACATGATCGAGGCCGATGCTCTGATTCTTCATCTAAATCCTCTTCAAGAAGCCTTACAGCCCGAAGGCAACACGGATTTCTCCGGCCTGCTGACAAAGATCGAGCAGGTGTGTCGGGAGCTTCCCGTTCCTGTGATAGTCAAGGAAGTCGGTTGGGGTATTTCTGAACAAGTAGCCCGGAGACTGTCTGATGTCGGTGTAGGCGGCATCGAGGTTGGCGGGGCAGGCGGAACCTCCTGGGGAGAGGTGGAACGGCTCCGGAGCGCCGGCGGATTGACCCTGAGCATCGCAACGTTTCTGCGTTCCTGGGGCATACCGACTGCAGATTCCATCGGAATGGCGCGTCGCGGAGCTCCGCAATTGACACTCATCGCCAGCGGCGGGATACGTACCGGCCTGGATGTCGCCAAGGCCATCGCTCTCGGTGCAGAGGCAGCAGGACTCGCCTCTCCGCTCCTCAGAGCAGCCAATACCTCGTCTGAGTCGGTGCTGGGAATACTTACGGAGATTATTGACACGCTTCGTGTTGCCATGTTTTGCCTCGGTGCCGCCAGCCTGGGCGAACTGCGATATTCTCCCCTTCTGGAAAGGATACCAAGAGACTGATATGGCTTTCCCCATGGGTCTGACCTTTTCTCTGATAAAGTACATGATTGAAAGCAAGCTGGGGGAGGTGGACCGTTTTCCCCTGGCTTTGATGCTTCAACCAACATTTTGTTCCAATCTGGACTGCATCCGTATCGGGGAATACCAGGATACTTTCGAGCGGATACTCTCAGTGGAGGAGTGCCTCGCGGCGGTGGATGAGGTCGGGGCCCCTGTGGTGTGTCTGACCGGCGGCGAACCACTGCTTCATCCGAATATCGGGCAGATCATCAGTGGGATCTTGGAGCGAAAACGGTTTCTCTACCTGTCCACCAATGGGCTGGTTGCGGAGGACTTCCTGAGCAGATTGAAACCGAGCTCCTATTTTGGCTTCGTGTTCCAACTTGACGGAATGGCCGAGACTCATGACCGGATGGCCGGTCACCCCGGCCTCTTCGAGAAGGCCATCCTGGCGATACAGGCTGCAAAGAAGGCTGGCTTCCTGGTTTACACTAACACTACCGTGCACAAGGGGGTTAGTCTGGGGGAAATCGAGACGCTCTTTGTGCTTCTTTCCCGTCTGAAAGTTGACGGGCTTATTGTAGCTCCCGCCTTCAGATGTGATGCGGTCGAAAGCGATGTCTTCCTCTCACGCGAGGAGATCGGTGACTTTTTCGGGCCATTGTACGAAAAGCGATCAAATTATCCCTTCCACATCAGCCCCCTTTACCTGGAGTTTCTGGCTGGGCGACGGCGTCTGGAGTGCGTGCCGTGGGGTAACCCCATACGCAACCCCCTGGGATGGAAGCAAAACTGTTGTCTCATTACCAACGGGTACTGCCAGTCTTACCATGAGCTGGTCGAGAATACCCGGTGGGACCGCTACGGAGTTGGTAAGGACCCGCGTTGCGCCACCTGCATGGTCCATTGTGGGTTCGAAGCTGCCGCTTTAAATGCTGCCACCGGGAGTCTCTCTGGCATGTGGAGTATGATCAGATGGCAGTTCCCTGGCTTATAGATAAAGTCAATGGAGCAGGAGAAGTTCCGATGACACAAGTCGAGGCTGGCCTGGCCGCTATTGCACCCTCGGAAAGGGTGCTTGTTCTGTCTCACTGCCTGCGGCCGAGTCAGAGCTGTCCGGGCAAGTTTGGCAAGTCAGGTCTCGATTGCCCTGAGAGTTGCTCGGAGAATTGCTTCATCGGGCGGGTTCGACAGATGGCACTCAAGGCAGGCTATAAGGGGGTATGCATCGCTGCCGGCGGGGCGATGGCGCTGCGATTCGTGAAGGACCATCATGCACGCGGTATTGTCGCTGTCGCCTGCGACAAGGAGCTGCTAGCCGGAATTGATGGAGTAAAGAACCTCTCTGGCGGTGCTGGCAACATGCCGCCTATCGTGATTATCCCCCTTCTGAAGGATGGCTGTGTTGACACGGAAGTGGATGAAGAACGCGTGTTCCAAGCATTGTCCCTTGGCTCCCGGGTGTAACCCCGTCTTCAATCGTCCACTTTCCCCTAGGAGTGCCTCAGATTCTCCGGCGTCAGCAGTCTCTCCCGGGCATCGGGAGGGGTTGCCAGCACAGCATCCACGGCCTGCAAGAGACGTTCCCTGTCCTCCGGAAGCTTGCCGCTGAGGTTGAGATAGTTTGAGACATGGTCGCTCACGAACTCGGAGCCGACCTCAAGCTTCTCGATGAGGCGCCTCGTTTCTTTGAGCACTCCTTCGGGTGTCTGGAGCGTGAACTCGCCGCGGGCTTGTTTTTCGGCCAGTGGTGTGCCATTGATGACCATGAGAGTCCTGACCCTGATGAAGTCGGGGTTAACAGCATTCAGCACCGCGGCCGTACCGTCAACATGCTGCTCCCATCTTTCCTTGCCACCTAGTCCCAGGATGACGTACTCGGATAGCGAGATGCCCGAAGCAACTACCCTCTTACCCGCCTCCGTCATCTGCGCTGCTGTTACCCCCTTGTTGATGTAGGAGAGCAACTCGTCGTCACCCGTCTCGAGACCCAGGTGGAGTCGGGACAGTCCGGCCTCTCTCAACCTTCTCAAGTCATCCGGAGACTTGCGGAGAACAGTATGAGCTCGACCGTAGCTGGTAACTCTCTCGATGGTCGGAAAGGTCCGACGGAGGAATTCCAGAATGTGGGCCAGGTCCTCGGTGCGCATGACTATACTGTTGGAGTCTCCAATGAAGGCGGTCTTCACACCGTCGTCATGGATCCAGAGCACGCCGAAATGGAGAGCCACATGCTCTAACCTGTCAGCGAACCCGTTCTTTTGGGCGAATTCCTGGACAGTGTCCGCCACCCTTCTCATGGCCTCGATGTCGCGCTCTACTTCCTCTACCGTACGGACTTCGAACCTGGTATCGTTGTACATCTGGCAGAAGGCACAGCGATGCCACGGGCAGCCTCTAGTAGCGCGGATGAGCAAACTGCGCGACTCGCTTGGAGGACGATAGGGTGGTTGCTCGAAATAGACTTCTTCGGCGTCGGAGACCATGGTGATATTTCCTGGAGGAACGGTCATCGTCTACCG
>JAENJB010000040.1:12641-15588 GCA_016844565.1 Dehalococcoidia bacterium | reverse complement strand
CTGCTGGAGTTACAGGACAAGAAGCCGATCAGATTTGTTGAAATAATCACCTATGAGGGGACCAGCATAGACCCGCTCGAAATCTTCATCCGCAGCGGCATGACCGATTATTTAGGCGCGATAAAGACTGGCAGTGGGAGGATAGGGGCAAGCTTTCGCGAGTTCCCCTCGGATAGCTGTGACCTTGTGGAAGAGCTTGCTCAAAGGCTGGACAGGGTGGGGCTTGGAGGCTTCATGAGTATCGGCAGGACCGGACAGACACTCCTCGAAATACCGGTAAGCGAGGGCAGGGTCGGAGCGATAGTTATCGGCGGACTCAACCCGGTATCGATTCTGGAGGAGACGGGGGTGAGGGCATACTCACGGGCCCTGGCTGGGCTGATCGATTTCAACAGGCTATTCCCCTACGAGGACCTGGCAAGCTACCTGAATGCTTACGTTTGACTCGGGGCGGCTTAAGGTTGACACGCAGAGTCCCATCACCATAGCGCGATCTCGGACTTCAAGTGCCGGTGCACAATTCAAGCTAATGTGACTCTCCTCCATCCTAGACTCTATACGATGAGGGGGCTATTTTCCCTCCCTTCCTTACGGTGACTTCGCCGCTCTTCGGGTCATAGGAGGTGAGAACGGGTGCCAGCCAGTTCTTGTCGTCCCTGGCGGGGAAATCGCGGCGGTAGTACGCGCCGCGGCTCTCGGCCCGCAGGAGAGCGGACCGCAACATCGCCTTGCTGGTGAGAAGCATCGCCTTGGCTTCCAGAGCTTCCCTCAACGCCTTCAAGTTCTGGCACTTCATGTCCGCCGTCTGCTTCTCAAGGCGCTCCAGCTTCTTCAGGCCTTCCTCAAGTGAGTCCTTGCTCTTGATGGGACTGTTGTGGCGATAAACGATATCTCTGATTTCCTCGCAGACCCCCTCCGGCTTTGTCTTGCCATCCTTACCCAGCAGCGCCTGTGCCATCTCGAGACCCTCGTCCCTGACCTTCTGAGAAGGCGCCTTTACATTCACTATTTCGGAAGCGGAATTCCTGCCAGCGATGGCTCCCATAGCCAGGCAACTGGGCAGGTTGCCGTGCGCCCTCTCGGCTCTCCAGCCAGCGACTACCTCGCCGGCGGCATAAAGGCCCGGTAGCGATGTCTTCATGCTGGTATCTGCGATGAGTCCACCGTAGAAGTGGTGGGCCATGGGCATGATGGCCAGGGGAGTCTTCTTCATGTCAACCCGGGTCTGCCTTATCTGCTTCCAGTTCCTTTCGGGCAGGTTGTCCCATTCTCCCGGCGGCACCCTGGTCAGGTCGAGCCAGACTTTACCTAGCTCCACTTCGGCGGCCACTGCCCTGGGGAGCCAATCGAATCTAACGCCTGGGGGAGGAACGGCCTCCTGCAGAGAGATGCCAAGATGCTTCTTGACGATGTCCTCCCCTTTCTCGTTCAGCAGAACAGCGTTCCTCATCATCAGGGTGACGGGAGCGCAGTGCACGTAACGGCCATCTGGTGTGGGTAGCCCGACGGCGTAGTAGCCGTTGAACTCCATGCTCCTCAGGGTCAGGCCGGCTTTCAAAGCCATGGCATAGCCATTGCCCATCACCTCGCTCGTTGAAGTGGTGAGCTTACTGATCCCGGCTGCTCCGCCCGTGGCCAGGATGACTGCTTTGGCATGAATGGAAAGCCATGAATCTTCATGGAGCAGTCCGGAGGCCCCGACCACTCTGTCCCCATCCTTGAGCAGACTTGCGGCCCTGAAGTAGGCAAGCGCCTTTACGCCCATCCTGGCTGTAACCGGTACCAGGGAATCGAGCACGATAGCCCCTCCGTGCGTAGTCTCGCTCCCACTGGGGCGCCAGCTATTGCCCCTGTCATAGGCGCTCTGCGGTGGTATCTCGACCAAGGGCACACCGAGGCTGATAAGGTTCTGCAGTTGCCGGGGAGCCTCTACGGTCAGTGTATCAATGAAACGCTGGTCCTCTATGTACTTGCCCGGCTTATCGTCATAGCCAGGTATTCCCTTGACTTCGATGTTCTGGTCGGCATGCATGCCGAAAGTCCTGGCCCGGGAGGTGGCCGAATCCTTGCCAAGGGCGCCCTTTGAGGCCAGGACTACCTGGGCCCCTGCTTTCCGGGCCTCTATGGCGGCTATCATTCCGGCTATCCCTGACCCGATGACCAGGACATCGGTAACCATGGACTCTGTTTTCAACATGCTATATCCCCTCCAATCTTCTATTTAGCTTGGCGCCACCGGTGTCTCCTCGCGCACCCGGGACTCGAGCTCTTTGCGTTCTTCATCGGTAAGTATAATCGGCGTTGCTATTCTGGACATGCCCGGAGTTTACCATATAACCGGCATTGTTGTAACCAAGTACTGGACCCACCCTAACCACGCCATCAGGACTATTCACCCGGTGTGGTACAATTACCAACTCAGATGTTCGAGCCTGCGAGGCGACCATACTTTGTTGCTTGAGGTCAATAGACCATGAAGTCTTCGAACGGTGACGAGAAACGGCAGCTAACACCTCTTGAGTTGTGGGGACAACTCACAAATACTATCAGGCTGCGGGCTAGCCAGGACCAGGTCCTCTGGTCGATCTCAGGAATATTCATGGCAGCCAATGCCGTATTGCTCGTCGCGCTGTTCCAAGGCGGGAAGTTGCCTGAGAGCCTTACTCCTCGAATTGTCATCCCTCTGGTGGGCACGATTCTTTCCACCATACAATACTGCTTGCAGGGACGCGCCTTCGGGCACATAGGTCGACTCGATGAACTGATACGCAAGACCGAGAGCGCTCTGGATTTCGATCACCGCTATGCAGTCAGCGTACGAATAAATACCAGCGATGCTGACCGGTACCTGAATGGACGAAGAGAAGATGCCCTGCGCAGACAGTTCATCATGGGCACCCTCTTCCACACCAGAACTCTCATGCAGGGGGCCAGCTTCGGGGCGACA
>JAENJB010000040.1:0-12606 GCA_016844565.1 Dehalococcoidia bacterium | reverse complement strand
GGCGACACTCCTCTGGTTAGCAACCCTGGTTTTCTTCGTTCTCAGGTTTGCTACCGGCACTTAGAGATCCACGGGTAAAGTCCGTGGATCTTTGCCCGCTTAAACACCCTTTGTTAGAAGACCCCTATCCACCTCGGCGATATTTGGCCTTGCCCTCTTCGTAGAGGTCGCCGCCCTCGGTGTCATTTATCACAATCGCAGGGAACTCCTCTACCTCCAGCCGGTGGATGGCCTCGGCCCCCAGGTCCGCGTAGGCTATCACCTCCGACTTCTTGATGCTCCGGGAGATAAGCGCCCCCGCACCCCCCACGGCGGCGAAGTAGATAGCCTTGTACTTCCCTATCGCTTCCTTCACCGATTCGGAACGCTGCCCTTTGCCGATCATCCCCTTCACCCCATGCGCCAGGAGAAGCGGAGTGTAGCTGTCCATGCGCCCGCTGGTAGTGGGCCCGGCCGAGCCGATCACACGCCCGGGGCGCGCCGGTGTGGGGCCAACATAGTAGATGGTCTGCCCTGTGAGGTCGAAGGGCGGGCTCTCTCCCTTCTTCAACCCGTCCACAAGCCTCTTGTGAGCGGCATCCCTCGCCGTGTAGAGCACCCCGGTAATCCGCACCTGGTCTCCAGCCCGCAGGCTCTTTACCACCCTGTCATCGAGCGGCGACGTTATGCGGATTGGCGCGCCTGTCTCCTTCACCGTGACTTCCGCCTCCCCACAACCAGCATTCGCCTGAGACTCTCGATGGCATCGGTCGGATTGATGTTCTTCGGGCAAGCCTCGACGCAGTTGAAGACAGTGCGGCATCGCCAGACCCCATCCTCGCTGTTCACCAGCGCTAATCTGTTCGCCCCCGCGACGTCCCGCGAGTCGGCCACGAACCGGAAAGCCTTGGTCAGCGCCGCCGGGCCGAGATAGTCTTTCTTCGTCCAGGTCATGGGACAGGATGAATGGCAGATGCCGCAGAGGATACAGTCAACCGCCTCGTTGATGATGCTCCGCTGCTGCGGCGACTGGAGATGCTCTTTGCCCGAAGGCGCGCTCAGAGCTTCCAGCCAGGGCATCACCATACCCACCTTCTCGAAGAAAGGCGCCATGTCCACCACCAGGTCCCTGATGACCGGCATGTGTGGCAACGGACCAACCCATACGCGGCGCCCCTTCAGGTCCTCCAACTGCGTCTGGCACGCCAGACGATAGGAGCCGTTGATGAACATGGCACACGAACCACATACCCCCTCGCGGCAAGCAAAGCGCAACGCCAGAGAGTGGTCCTGCACATCGAGGATGTGGAGCAGGCCCTCCATCACCGTCATGCCCTTCTTAACATTCATGGTGAAGCTGTCATACCGCGGCCCCTTATCCACTTCGGGATCGAAGCGGAAGACCTCCAGGGTGACCTGCCTCTCGGCGGCCATCAGTACTTTCTCACCTCAGGCTTCCACCGGGTAACCGCCACCGGTTTGTAGCTGAAGTGCGAACCATCAAGGGCGTGCTGAACCATGGTGTGCTTCAGCCATCTCACATCATCTCTGGCCTTAAAATCCATCCGGTAATGAGCGCCACGGCTCTCTTCCCTGGCGAGCGCCCCCCTCACAATTACCTCAGCCAGGTCGAGCATGCCACCTAGCTCATAAGCCCTCGTCAAGTCCAGGTTGAACTTGCGCCCTCCCCTGATCGCTCGCAACTTCTTGTACCTGCCCTGCAACTCGGTTACCTTCGAAAGGGCCTCCTTCAGAACGACGCCATCCCTGAAAATGCCGCACTTCTCAATCATGGTGTCCTTGAGATCGGCTCGCAACTGCGCCGGCTCTTCATCGCCGCTGCCCGAGAAAAGCTCCTTCAACCGCCTCTCGACTCTCCCCATCGCCCGCTCCAGAGCCTTTCCGTTCGGCGAAGAGCTCTTCGCCGTCTCGGCTTGCGCAATCTTCCTCCCCACCCGCCGGCCGAAAACCACCGTGTCCAGAAGTGAGTTCCCCCCCAGGCGGTTGGCGCCGTGAACACTGGCGCAGGCGCATTCTCCGACCGCGTAGAAACCCTTCACCACCGTTTCGCCGTCGACGTTGCAGTCAATCCCCCCCATCGAGTAGTGCTGGCCGGGCTGCACCGGGATGGGCCGCTTCACCGGGTCTATCCCCAGCGAGTGCAGGCAGTTGCTGCGCATCTCCGGCAGCCTCTCCACGATATTCTTCTCTCCCAGATGCCTCAGGTCAAGATAGACAGAGCCATCATCGAAACACCGCCCCTCGTTGATCTCGGTCTGAATTGCCCGCGCCACGATGTCCCGAGGCCCCAACTCCATCAACTTAGGAACATAGTCCTTCATGAAGCGCTCGCCTTTGTTGTTGATGAGATAGCCTCCCTCTCCGCGGGCGGCCTCGGTAACCAGGATATTGCTGCCCATGAGGGTGGTGGGATGGAACTGGACGAACTCCATGTCTTTGAGGGGAACGCCGGTGTAGTAGGCCTGGGCCATCCCGCTGCCTGTGTTGAACTGGCTGTTGGTGGAGCGACCGTAAATCTGGCCGTATCCGCCTGTCGCGAAAACAACCGAAGCGGCAGCTAGGCACGCCAGTTCGCCCGTAAGCATATGATAGGCCACAGCGCCGAGGCAGAGGCCATCCTCCACCACGAGCGAGAGTACCATCCACTCGGGATACAACCCGATGCGGCGCCTCAGGCTCTGCTCGTAGAGGGTGTGCATCAGCAACCGACCCGTCTTGTCAGCGGCATAGCAGGTCCGAGGGAAGTCCGCTCCACCGAACGGCCGCTGGGCAATCCTCCCCTCCGGCGTGCGGCTGAACGGCGCGCCCCACCCCTCAAGCTCGTAGATTACCTCCGCTGCCTCCCTCGCCATCACCTCGACCACATCCTGGTCCGCCAGGAAGTCACTTCCCTTCACTGTATCATAAGCATGCCTCTCCCAGGAGTCGTCCTGCCCCCCCTCAGCATTCCCCAGCGGAGCATTGATGCCACCCTGCGCCGCCACCGAGTGCGAACGCACCGGATGCACTTGAGACATGACGGCCACGTCACGGCCGGCGTCGGCGACGGCGATGGCCGCTCTCAAGCCTGCCAGCCCGCCGCCCACTATCAGGACCTGATGAGACTCCACCATGCCTCCTCAAGCAAGGGTCTCCCGGAAGTAAACAGGAAAGGCCAAAGCGCGTTCACGCCGAAGAGGAAACCAACCACACCGGAAAACACCAGTAACCACGTTAGGGCCCTCAGTCCCCGGCTGCCAATGCCAAAGTCCAGTGCTATAATTCTCACGCCGTTCAAGCCATGAAACATGGCCGCTGCCAGCAGAGTCAGGTCAACGGACATGAGCAACGGGTTTTGCATGCGACTCACCACGGACTCAAACGTGATGGCCTTCCCCGGCTCTACGAAGTGAATTACCCATAGATGTATGCCCAGGGCAAAGAACAGCAGCACAGCAGTCACGCGCTGCAGAATCCAGGCAAGGAGGCCAGCCTCCGCTTTGCTTCTCATGCGCCGCTCACAAAGGGCAGGAGAATGATAGCACTGAAGGCCCACATTAGCGCCCCAACTCCCATCAAACCCCAGAATAGCGCCTTCTGCCATCTAATACCTATGCCCAGGTCGAAGAGCATGATCCGAAAACCGTTCAGGGTGTGGAAGATGATGACGGCCAGGAGCAGAAGCTCCAGGACCAGTATGACCGGTCGGTAGAAGAAGGCCATCAGCGAGTCGAAGGAGGAGGCAGACCGCGAGAAGGCAATCACCAGCAGGTGCGACACCAAGTATAGCAGGATAATCACGCCGGTGAGACGGTGCAGGAACCAGACCCACATCCCGAGCTTGAAATTTCCCGGCCAGAGGTCGGTGCGCCTCGTCCCCGTTATCCGGGCCACCGCACTGCGCTGTCCGCTCACAGCACAGCCTCCCGGTGCCGCGCCGCATGGCACTGAAGATTCACCGCCACGGGCAGGCTGGCGATGTGAGTCGGAAAGACCTCCACGTGCACCGCGAGGGCAGTCATGCGGCCACCCAGCCCCGAAGGACCGATGCCAATGGCGTTGATCTTATCGAGGAGCTCCGCTTCCAGAGACGCTACTTCAGGGTCGGCATGCGGCTCGCCCACTTTTCGCAGCAAAACCTTCTTGGCCAGCACCATGGCCGCGTCTGCTGTGCCGCCAATGCCCACACCCACAATCACCGGGGGACACGGGTTGCTGCCCGCCTCATCAACGGCTCGCACGACCGACTCCACCACACCCTCCCGGCCCTGGGACGGAGTGAGCATCGCCAGGCGGCTCATGTTCTCCGCGCCACCGCCCTTGACCATCACGATGATTTTCGCTCTGTCTCCGGGGACTATGTCGGTATAGATAACCGGTGGGGCGTTATCGCCCGTGTTCACCCTGGCGGAGAAGGGCTGCCTAACCACTGACTTGCGCAAGTATCCCAAGGCATAGCCATCAGCTACCCCGGCCCGCACGGCCTCATATAGGTTGCCACCCACAAAATGAACATCCTGTCCAATCTCCAGAAAGACCACCGCTATGCCGCAGTCCTGGCAGATTGGCACCGATTCCTCCCGGGCGATCCGGGCATTCTCGAGGAGAGCACTTCGCAATGCCGCAAGGACGTCCTCACCCAGATCGGAATTAGCCTCCTGGCAAAGCCGGGCCACCGTTTCGGCCACCTTTTCTACTGGAATCTCTCTCATAACGCCTTAGTACTTAGTTGCAGCAGTCCTTGTACGATAAAAGAATTCCTCTCCCTCGACGGGAGAGGCTAGGTGAGGGTGAAATCTCAGCATAAGCCAAAACCCCCTCTCTCTAACTCTCCCCCTCAAGGGGGGAGAGGATTGTCTAGCTTTCTGTGCAAGCAGGTACTAGCCCATATCCGCGAACCGTTTGCCAATTAGCAATGACAAGATAACTTGCCTTCGACCTGTCCCCCACCCCCAAGGCATCACTTCCCCTGTTGTTTCAAGCTCAGGAATAGCTCGTGAGCCTGCCTGGCATTGCCGTTTTCGTGCACGATGAGACGAATGGCCCTGAGCATGGCCACAGGAAAGTCTGACTGCCAGATGTTTCTTCCCATATCCACTCCCACGGCGCCGGCCTGAACAGCGTTGTATGTCAGTTGCAGGGCATCCATCTCGGTATCGAGCTTGGGCCCACCGGCGACAACCACCGGCACAGGGCAACTGCCGGCCACCTTCTCGAACCCCTCGCAATAGTATGTCTTCACTATGTGGGCTCCCAGCTCAGCGGCGATACGGCAGGCCAGACTGAGGTAGCGGGCATCGCGCTTCTCCAACTCCTTACCCACCGCTGTGACCGCGAGCACCGGCATGCCATATTCCTCGCCCTCGCTCACCGTCTGCGACAGGTTCAGCAGCGTCTGGTGCTCGTGCTCTGTGCCCACGAAGATGGACAGCGCCACCGCTGCCGCGTTGAGACGGATGGCCTCCTTCATCGGTGTAGTGATACCCTCATCGGACAGGGCTCGCCCGACAATGCTCGTGCCCCCGGATACCCGGAGCACGATCGGTGTGTCCGTGTCGGCATCCACCGACGTCCGCAGCACCCCACGGGTGAGCATAATCGAATCAGCATAGGCCAGGAGCGGCCCTATGGTCCTCCGCGGCTCCTCCAGCCTGTAAGTAGGCCCGAGGAAATAGCCGTGGTCCACCGCCAGCATCACCCCACGCCCGGTCTTAGGCTTGATTACCCTGGCCAGACGGTTCTTCATTCCCCAATCCATAGCTTTAGCCTCCGTGGAAAGTTATTGGCAGCAGTCTTTCATCTCTGCGGCTCGATAATCACCTTAAGAGAGTCCTGCGCCTTAGCGACAAGCTGGAATCCCAGTCCGGTCTCTCCCAGACCCAGCCGGTGAGTAATCAGACGGGCCACCGGGACCCGGCGAGCGCGGATAAGCTCCAGCGCGACCTCGTGGTCGGCAGGGCTGCCCCCGTATGAGCTCGTCAAGGTAACCTCATTGCGCCAGAAGAGGTCATTTATCGACAACGGAATGATCACCCCCTCAGATGTGGGAGCAAATACCAGCACCGTGCCTCCACGTTCTGCCGAGTGTAGCGCCTGGGCGATGGCCGCCGGTGCACCGGTGCAGAGCACCACCAGGTCGGCCAGTCGTCCATCGTTCACCCGGCGAAACTCCGTCAGTATATCCTCTCTCGCATCCAGAGTCAGCTTCGCACCCGACTGGCGGGCCGCCTCCAGACGGCTGGAGACCACGTCTGTCGCCACCACCAGACCGGCGCCCAACGCCCCGGCCAACTGCACGAACAGCAGCCCTGATACTCCGCAACCGAGAACCAGCATGCTCTGGCCTGGCTGAAAGCGCGCCGCACGCATTCCCCGGACCACGCACGCCAGCGGCTCGACGAAGGTCGCCTCCTCAAATGACACCTCTTCAGGCAACCGGTAGACTCCGCGGTCCACATTGATAGACGGGAGGCGGACGTATTCAGCAAAGCCGCCCGGGTCGAAGTTTGTCCGGCGCAGGGTATCGCAGACGGTATGATGCCCGCTCAGGCAGTAATGGCACCGGTTGCAGGGAACATGATGCGCCACCGCCAGCCGATCTCCCACCTCATAGCCCTCCACCCCCTCCCCAGCCACAACTACCTCGCCGGCGACCTCATGCCCCAGAACCACTGGGGCTTTCTTGACGCGGTACCACTCCAGCACATCCGTGCCACAGATGCCACTCGCCTGCACACGAACCAGGAGCTCATCGGGACCTGCTTGAGGCTTCGGTCTTTCCTCGATGCGCACATCGCGGTTGTTGTAGTACACCGCCACACGCACGCTCTCTACCTCAGCACAATTTCCAGCCCCACCCTCACCGCTCGACCTTTCTGAAGATGACAACAGCGTTATGGCCGCCGAAGCCGAAGGCGTTGCTCAACACCGTCTTTACATCCATCCTTCTGGCTTCGTTGGGCACATAGTCAAGGTCACAATCCGGGTCCGGCTTCTCATAGTTGATAGTCGGCGGGACAACACCGTCCCTCAGGGTCAAGCAGGCGAAGACAGCCTCCACCGCCGGGGCGGCGCCGAAGGAGTGCCCCACCATGGACTTGTTCGAGCTTATCGCCAGTTTCCTGCTATATTCTCCGAAGGTCTGCTTGATGGCCAATGTCTCGGAGCGGTCGTTCATCTGGGTAGAGGTACCATGAGCATTGATATGGTCTATGTCTTCCGGCCTCATTCCTGCATCATTCAACGCCATCGCCATACATCGCGCCGCCTGCTCACCGCTGGGGTCAGGAGAAGTGATGTGGTACCCATCGGTATTGTAACCATAGCCCACCACCTCGGCATAAATCTTCGCGCCCCTGCGCAGGGCCGTTTCCAGGTCCTCCAGGACAACCACCCCTGCTCCCTCAGCCATCACCATGCCATCACGATCCTTGTCAAAGGGACGGCTGGCCCTGGCCGGCTCGCTGTTCCTCGCCGAGGTGACCTTGAGCGCATCCAGTCCGGCGAACATCACCGGGGTGACCGGCGCCTCCGCCCCACCCGCAAGAGCCACATCAATCACACCGTTCTGAATCAGTTTGAAGCTGTCCCCTATGGCATTGTTCCCCGCCGCACAGGCAGTCACCGGACACAGACTCGGCCCTCTGGCCCCGAACTGCATGCTCAGTTGCGCTGCAGCCATGCTGCACAGAAACCCTGGCACAAAGAACGGCGAAACGCGGTCGGCCCCACTCTGAGCCAGTAGCCTGGAGGTCTGTTCCACCGAAGACACACCACCCAGCGCCGTGCCAATAGCCACTCCCGTCCTATGACAGTTGGCCGGGGTGATCAAGAGCCGCGCGTCTTCTACGGCCATCCGCGCCGCGGCTATCGCCAGGACGATAAAACGGTCCATCCGCCGGGACACCTTCTTATCCATAAAGTCCTCGGGATCGAAGTCTTTCACCTCCCCGGCAATCTTGCTCCGGAAAGGGCTGCTATCGAAGGCCGTTACCAGCCCGATACCGGACTTGCCCTCGCACAAAGCCTTCCAGCTCTGCTCCGCCCCCACCCCTATCGCTGTCACCGCGCCCAGGCCGGTGACTACTACTCTTCTGCTCATATAGAGGGGCCCCTCTCCAAAGAATTCTCCCTTCTATCCCGATTTCATCGGGACGGGAGCCCTCTCCAGCACAATCCTGGCATCCACCGCCACCGCCTCATCCCGGTTAAGCAAAACGGGGTTCAGGTCCATTTCCCTAATTTCGCGGTGCTTTTCAATGAATCGCGAGATGTCCAGCAGGAACTGCTCCAGCACCTCCAGATTGGCAGCCTCCTGCCCCCGCCGGCCCTGAAGCATCGGGTAACCCCTTATCTCCGCGACCATCTCCCTGGCGTCTCTCCTGCCTACGGGTACCACCCTGAACGAGACATCTTCCAGGACCTCCGTCCATACGCCACCCAGACCGAACATCAGCACCGGCCCGAACTGCGGGTCCCTGAACATGCCAATGATGACCTCTATACCCGGAGAGGCCATCTTCTGGACCGCGACACCGGTAATTCTGGCTCCAGGCTGGCGCTCTCTGACCGCAGCCATGATCCCGGTGTAGGCGCGCCCGAGGTGGGCGGCACTGTTAATGGAAAGTCTAACTGCCCCGACATCGCTCTTATGAACGATGTCGGGCGAGACCACCTTCAGCACCAGGGGGAAGCCAAGCTGCTTACCACACGCAATGGCCTCACTCCGTGAGGTTGCTAGCCTGGTCTCCACCACCCTTATCCCACCGGCCGCCAGCAAAGACTTGGCTTCAACCTCCGTGAGTTGGAACTGTCCCCTATTTCCCGCCTGCCTGCGAAGCTCCGTTCGAGCGACCATATAGTCGCAGATTTTACTCTGCCTCCCTCCAAAGCACAATTCCGCCTGCTTCAGGCCCCCTTTGTTGTCTCCGAAAAAGCACTTATGATAGAATGGCAAATGAGCTGGGGAAGGATAAGGATACTGAATGGTTAGCTACCCCGTCCTGGTCCTGAATCAGAACTATGAACCGCTGAATATCTGTCGCGCCCGGCGCGCCGTTTCACTCCTTATTCAAGGCAAAGTAGAAATCCTCGAGAACGGACGGGGACTGCTCCGCTCGGCGCAACACATCATCCCCCTCCCCTCCGTAGTCCGCCTGGTCTACATGATACAGCGGCCCTATCTGAGACGGAGGCTGACGCGACTTGAGATCTTCACGCGCGACAAGTTCACATGCCAGTATTGCGGGAAACAGAACAAGGACCTGACCATTGACCACGTGGTTCCGCGCCACCAGGGTGGCCAGCACAAGTGGGACAACGTGGTCACCGCCTGCATACCCTGCAACCACCATAAGGCGGGACACACGCCAGCCGAGGCAAGAATGCTTTTACTCCATCCGCCCAGAGTTCCTCACGCCGGCTTCGCCATCCCCTACAGTTACCTGCCATCTCCGGAGGAATGGCAAAAGTACCTGCCAGGGGGATAGGACTCCACATCAGACGGGAGCGGCTGAGTTTCCGGGAGACTGACCTCTTGCCAGTGCACCCGCCGGATTGAGCCTTTTGCCCTTGTGCCTCCTGGCGATGGGAGCTTGCTCCAGCACTTTGACCTCAGCGGCCGGTAACTCCACCGTCGCCCTGCTTTCGAGTTCCACCACCACGTTCCCTTTCAGGACATTCAGGTAGATAACGTGGCCCTCGCCCGATGCAGTGGCCACTTTCTGGCCGACCTTAGGCATAGCGGACTTTGACGCCCGGTAGAACTCGTTTTCATAAGCCAGGCAGCAGAGCAAGCGCCCGCATACACCGGATATCTTCGCCGGATTAAGAGGCAGATCTTGCTCCTTCGCCATCTTGATCGACACTGGGTCGAACTGAGTAAGGAAGTTGGAGCAACATAATCCCCGGCCGCAGCGCCCCATTCCACCCAGTGTCTTCGTCTCCTCTCGCGGTCCCACCTGCCTGAACTGTACCCTCGTTCTCAGGTCCCTGGCCAGCTCATGCAACAACTCCCTGAAGTCCACCTTAGTGTCCGAGCCGAAGGAAACCGTCAGGTGACTACCGTCGAGGTTATATTCAGCACTGGCCACCTTCATGGGCAACCCCAACTTGGCAGCCAGCCTTCTACACTCAAGCAGAGCGGCCTGCTCCTGGCCCTTCCACCTTGCCGCCTGCTGGACGTCCTTTTCTTCGGCCTTTCGAAGCACCACCTTCACAGGCTTCTTCTTCTCGAACTCCTCAGGCAGAACCTCGGCCGGCGCGATGACCACCTGACCCAGTTCGAGTCCGTGGACGGTCTCCACCACCACTCTGTCTCCGACCTTCAGGGCTATCCCCGCAGGGTCAAAGTAGTACAGTTTGGCTGTCGGCTGAAAACGGACCCCTACTATTTCCTGCATACCTCAGGCCCGATAAGATGGCAAACGCACATCTTCCTTAGTTTCTTCCCGGTTCCCATTGGGTAAGTTCAACATAAGTACCTCCAGTGCCAGGCGAGCATTGGCATTCCACCTCAACTGCTCCCGGGCCACGATTAGATGACGGATAAAGCCGGCTATCTCCTGCAACGAATAGGCCCCCGCCCACCTCCGCAGGACCTCTTCCTGGTCGAAGTTGACGATATCGGAAGCCGAGCCAGCCCTCACCAGCAACAGGTCGCGCCACCAGTCCAACCACATCTCCAGAAGTTCGTTGACCGCAGCCCGGTCCTTTTCAAAGCGGCCGCCAAGCTCAGCGGCAAAGGCAAAACGCTCTTCCAGCCCCGAGTCCAGTACCCTCGCCAGAGTCGTGAGCAATTCGCTCCGTTGCTGCCATGCCCCTTCGTCCCCGGCGATGTTCAACGCCCATCCCGGGCAACCCTTGCTCAGCCGGGCGACTGTCCTGGCCTTTTCGGCGTTGACATCTCGTTCCCTGAGAAAAGCCTCAACAGTTGATAAAGGCAATGGTTGAAGCTCAAGCCTGATGCAGCGCGACACGATGGTCGGCAAGAGCCCACTCTCCCTGGCGGTCAGCAAGAGAAAGAGCACCCGCGCGGGAGGCTCCTCGAGAGTTTTCAGCAAGCAGTTCGCCGCCTCTCCAGAAAGACACTCGGCGTCATTGATGATGAATACCTTGTAGCGGCCTTCGAAAGGCGGCAAGCTGGCCGCGCGCAGTATCGCCTTGACGCCGTCGATGCTGATCTCCTTGCGCGTCTTGCCTTCTTTCGACGCCTTCTCGGTATCCAGCCCGACAATCATCACGTCGGGATGCCGGTTTAACACAATGCGGCGGCATGCGGAGCACTGACCGCAGGGCGCCGCCTCTCCGGTGCAATTCAACGCGCGGGCCACGTCAAGAGCCAGCGTCATCTTACCGACGTGGGCACGCCCCACAAGTAAATAGGCATGCCCCAGACGGCCCTCCCTCAGGCTACGCTGGAATATCCTTACGGTCCTGTTATGTCCCGCTACTGACCACATTCGACTGCCCTGGCTCGGATCAAATCACACCGCATCAAGTCCTGATGGGTCTCCCTCCGCCGAATAAGGCGTGCCCTTCCCTCTTTCACCAGGACAATAGCCGGCTTCAAAGCAAGATTATAGTTGCTGGACATGGGGATGCAATAGGCGCCGCTGACCGGCACCGCCATGAGGTCCCCCGCCGACACCGGCGGCAACATGATATCCTTGATAAGGATATCACCGGACTCGCACAGCTTGCCGGCAACGGTGACCCGCTCTGAATCGCCCTGGCCCACATTGTTGGCGATGAGAGCTTCATACTTCGCCCCGTACAGGGCCGGCCGGATATTGTCGCTCATACCTCCGTCAACACAGACGTAGCGTCTCACCCCGGGTATGTTCTTCACCGCACCCACCTTATAGAGGGCCACACCGGCCTGTGCCACAATGGCCCGGCCCGGCTCCAGAACGAGCCGCGGCAAGGGCAACACCATCTCCCGGCACCTGGCCTGAAGGCGCACCGTAATCGCCTCAGCATATTGCGCCACTGAAGGGGCCGGGACATCTACCAGGTATTGGACGGCATACCCACCTCCCACGCTGAACTCCTGCATTTCGAAGGCGTGCCTTTCCTTCATCTCGGCAGCGAATCGCATCATTATGTCAATAGCCTTCTCGTAAGGCTCCATCTCGAAGATAGGAGAGCCGAGATGGCAGTGCAGGCCGACCAACTTGAGGTGAGAGCACGACATGGCTTCAGCGACGGCCTTCTCAGCTATCCCCTTTATCATCGGAAAGCCGAACTTAACGTCGAGCACGCCGGTGGTTGTATGACTGTGGGTGTGCGGGTCGACACCGGGGGTGAGCCGGAGCAGAATGTTCTGGATTATCCCCTGCCCCTTTGCCAGCCGATTAAGCACAGCCAGCTCATGAAAGTTATCAACCACGAAGTGCCCTATGCTGGCATCGAGCGCCAGCTTCATCTCGTCCTCGGTCTTATTGTTGCCATGAAAGTACACCTTCGCGAACGGAAAGGCTACTGACTGCGCGACAGCCACCTCACCACCTGAGACCACATCGAGCCCCATCTCCTCCTCTTTGAGAATCAGTCCCAGGGCGCGATTGAAGAAGGCTTTGGACGCGTAGACTACCGAAGTCCTGGGGTACCGCTTCCCAAACTCCGTCT
>JAENJB010000002.1 GCA_016844565.1 Dehalococcoidia bacterium | reverse complement strand
GGTCAAGCGTGGCGAAGAGCTTGTTCTCTACAAAAACCTGGGCGGCGGTCAGGGCATTGAAAAGAGCGCTCTTGCCGGCATTGGTATAGCCCACCAGGGAGACCACCGGAGTACCGCTTTGCTTACGCTGCCGGCGGTAGAGAGAACGCTGCTGCCTGACCTGCTCCAATTGTCTCTCGAGCCGATGAATCTTGTCCCGGACCAACCGCTTGTCTGTCTCCAGCTGGGACTCGCCGGGCCCCCTCGTCCCGATACCACCACCCAGCCTCTCCAGATGGCTCCACTGGCCAGCCAGCCGGGGTAACAGGTACTGGTTCTGGGCTAACTCCACCTGAAGCTGCCCTTCACGGGTCCGGGCCCGTCGGGCGAATATATCCAGGATGAGCGCCGTCCGGTCCAGGACTTTCACGCCCAGCGCTTCCTCGAGGTTCCTCTGCTGCCTTGGCGTCAGCTCATCATCGAAGATGACGGTATCGTAGCCCCCTGCCTCACGGAGCGATAGGAGCTCCTTTATCTTCCCCGAGCCAATGTAAGAAGCAGGAGACGGCTGGTTGAGATGCTGTTTGATCTTCCCTGCCACCTCGGCCCCAGCCGTGCCGGCCAGTTGCTCCAACTCATCGAGAGAACTACCCAAAGGCCACTCACCAGCACTGTCCCTACCTGCCGCCACCAGAATAGCTCGCTCTCTCCGCCGTATAACCGAAATAGTCTTTCCGATGATTCCTCCTGAATCTGACCACCGGCAAGGTAGCTTCAAGTATTATGTCATCGACAGACATTATGTCGGATGATTATGTCAGATACCGCCCTTCGACTGCCACTGCGCGAGCCGGGCCAGGCCTTTCTCCATCTGCGCGTCCGGAACAGTGATGGACAGACGGATGTATCCCTCGCCCCACTGCCCATACCCCGTCCCGGGCGTCACCACCACCCCCGTCTCGTCCAGCAACCTGGAGGCAAAACTTATCGAGGTGAAACCCGGGGGGATTCTGGCCCATATGTACAGGCTCGCCTTGGGCACCCTGACCTTCAAACCGATCCTATTCAGCACCTCGACCATCCTGTCGCGGCGCCGCTGATAAATGGAGTTGTGCTCACCGACACAGTCCTGGGGACCTCGCAGCGCCGTGATCGCCGCCTGTTGCACCGCCTGAAAGATGCCTGAGTCGAGATTGGATTTCACCCGCATCAGGGCATCCACCGCCCTGGCGTTGCCCACCAGCATTCCGATGCGCCCGCCAGGTCATGCTTCCTGGCGAAGGCCACCGCCCTTTCAAAGAAATCGAGGGAAGCTACAGCCCCGGTCGGATTGTTGGGATAGTTCAACCACATCAACTTGGCCTTCCTCGCTACAGCCGGGGGAATCTTCTCGAAATCGGGAAGGAAATCGTTTTCCTCGAGGAGGGGCATAAAATAGGACTCGCCGCCAGCGAACATGGTGCCTATCGAATACACCGGATAGCCCGGGTCCGGCACCAGGGCAACGTCGCCGGGGTCGATGAAGCAAAGAGCGATGTGGCCTATGCCCTCTTTGGAGCCGATGAGGGGCAGCACCTCTTTGTTGGGGTCGAGAACGATTCCAAAGCGCCGCTCATACCACTCAGTGATGGCTTTCCTCAGGTCAGGCAGACCATCACTCTCCGGATAGCGGTGATTGGCTGGGTCCCTCACCGCCTGACACAGTCGCTCCACAATATGGGCCGGAGTCGGGATATCGGGGTCTCCGATGGCGAAACTGACCACATCTTCGCCCTTCGCCTTCTTCTCGGCAATCTTCTTGCTTATCTCAAAGAACAGATAGGGAGGCAACCTGGCAATGCGCTGGGAGGTCCGCACGAATCACCTCTTTTCTGGCCATTCTCCGGCGAAGACTGTTTCCACCGGCCCGCTCAGCCAAACATCGCCCTCACCAGACCATTCCACCCGCAGGGTGCCGCCTGGAAGCAATATGTCCACAGGGTTGTCAACCTGTTTCAACAACAGCGCGGCGACTCCCATGGCACAGGCACCCGTGCCGCAAGCCAGCGTCTCCCCCACTCCCCTTTCCCACACGCGGGCCTTCATCTCATGGCGATTCAAAATGTTAGCTACCTCAAAGTTCGTCCTCTTCGGGAATATCCGGTGACATTCCACCGGAAACACACCGCATGAGGATTGCCCATAGAAACAAAATTCAGACCCAACTCCCTGCCAGCGACGAGCAATGGAAACTTGAATCCAGGCATTATGTCAACTATAGCGCCGCAATGTATATGGTCGAGGCTAATCGGGATCTCTTCCGGGGTGAACCTCGGTTCACCCATGTTCACCTTCACCCGGTGGACCTGACCCTTGCTCGTCCTCGGTTTGGCTACTCTAATGCCGGCGGCGGTCTCAATCCTTATCTCGTTCTTCCCACCGGCAACCAGCCCGAATTCTCTCAAGTACCTGGCAAAGCATCTCAGCCCGTTGCCACAGCTCTCCGCCTCAGATCCATCCGGGTTAAACATGCGCATGCGATAATCGGCCTTCCTCGATGGCAGCACCAGCAACAGCCCGTCCGCACCGATCCCCAGGTGTCGATCACACATGGCGCTAGCCATGCCCGCCCAGTTGCACCTCATCCCCCGGGCGTCAACCACCACGAAATCATTACCGGCCGCCTGCATCTTAAGGAATTTCATGGGCATTCCTTTCGATCCAAATGTCTGCGAAGCAAATCTTCAGCTAGCCTCTCTGCATCAGCGCCTGCTTCCATCCAGTGAATCCGCTCGTCTCCCGGCCTGAACCATGCGTACTGATGGCGCGCAAAACGATGGGTCTCGAATTTCATTTGCTGGACAGCCGAGGGCAAACTTAGCTTCCCCTCAAGATACGCGCCGATTTGTCTGTAACCTATACCCGACATCGAAGGCAGAGTGATGCGGTAGCCCCTCTTTATCAACTCCCGCACCTCATCCTCCAGCCCCCGCTCCATCATGGCATCCACCCTCGAGTCAATCCTACAATACAACTCTTCCCGCTTTGCCGTCAAGCCGATGATAAGAGTAGATGGTGGAATCTCACCTCTCCTGCCATGATCCCGCGAAAAGAGCGTACCGGAGTGACACACCTCCAGGGCCCTGATGACCCGCCGGACATTGCGCGGGTCAATGTGCCGGGCCGCCTCCGGGTCGGCCTTAAGCAGCTCCGCGTAGACAACCTCGTAGCCACGCTTTTCGGCCTGGTCCAGAAGTTCGGCCCTAAGCTCTGGGTTGGGAGGCACCCCAGGCAATTTCCAGCCCGCAAGAACCGACCAGACATAGAGGCCGCTACCACCCACCAGGAAGGGCAGTTTGCCGCGGCGTGCGACATCCTCGACGGCCCGATAAGCCAGCGACTGATAAAGGGCCAGGCTGAAATCCTGGTCGGGGTCCACCAGGTCGAGGAGATGGTGGGGGACAAGTGCCTGATCTTCCCCGGTCGGCTTGGCAGTACCGATATCGAGACAACGGTATACTTGCCGGCTATCGGCGTTGATAATCTCGCCGGAGAGGGACCCGGCCAGATGCAAAGCGAGAGAACTCTTCCCCAGGGCGGTGGGCCCAACAATGGCTACAAGGTTCATTCCCACCTATTTTGCCCTGGCGGTCTGCTCGGCGATGCTTGTAAAATCCCCGGCTTTCAGACTGGCGCCACCAACCAGCGAGCCGTCTATCTCAGATTGCGAGACGAACTCAAGGATATTGGCCGCGGTGACACTGCCACCGTAGAGAAGGCGCACACCTTCCGCTACGGCTCCACCGCACTGGCCGCCAACCACTCTTCTAATAAGACCGATGGTCTCGTTAGCCTGCGAAGCGGTAGCTGCCCTACCGGTGCCGATGGCCCAGATAGGCTCGTAAGCAATAACCAGGTCCCCGGGGTTTGGGATGTCGGCCAGCCCCTCGCTGATTTGGCGGGTAATCACTTCCTCGGTGCGCCCACCCTCTCTGTCCTCCAGCTTTTCGCCGACGCACAATATGGGCGCCAGCCCCGCCTTCAAAGCCGCCTTGAGTTTCCGGTTCACCAGCCTATCCTCCTCATGGAAATACTGCCTTCGCTCGGAATGGCCGAGGATGACGTACTGGCACAAGCCGGCAAGCATGGTGGGTGAGACTTCGCCGGTAAACGCCCCTTTCTCCTGAAAATACATATTCTGCGCTCCCAGCTTGATGGAGCTGCCCGTGATGATTCCCTTCACAGGCACCAGTGAGACAAAGGGCGGGCAAACGATTTTCTCCACGCCATCCAGGCGGTCCAGCCTATCGCGCAGTTCCTTTGCCAGGGCTGCGGCCTCCTCCACAGTGGTATTCATTTTCCAGTTGCCCGCTGCCACCGGGAAACGCTTCATTCTCTCTCCTTTACGCGCCGAATCGGTCCAATTTCAAGCCATGGGCAAGGGCGAGAGTAAGCACCTGAACGGATGGGAAACGCCCCAACTCGCCCCGGGCGCATTCGCGCTCCGAGAAGACCGTTGCCGTCGACGACCGACACCATTGCGAGGCGAGCAGGAAAGGCACCGGGTGCCAACTGTGACTCTTTATTGCAGCAGGTGTCGAATGGTCTCCGGTAATCATAAGAACTTCCGGCTTCAATGCCAGAATCTCCGGCAAGATAGCGTCAACCTCTTCGATAGCTCTTACCTTCCTCTCGAAGTCGCCATCTTCTCCTGCCGAATCGGCCTTCTTGACATGAAGGAAGAAGAAATCAAAATCCTTGAAGTGCTTTCTCAGCGTAGCCAGCTCATCCTGCAGTGTGATTCCGGCGTCGAGAACTGTCATGCCTACCAACTTCGCCAGCCCGCGGTACATGGGATAGGTAGCGATAGCTGCCGCCCTCAGCTTAAAGACCTCACCCATGGACGGAAAATTGGGACGCTGAGAGAAACCCCGCAGGAGTATCATGTTGGCCGGATGATGCTCGGCCAGAAGCTCCGCCGAGCGGGAAACGAATTGATGCACCAGGCCCGCCGTTCTTTGAGAAGCTTCAGATTGCGCCACTATGGCCCGCGGGGGCTTGCCCTCCAACTGCGGGTCAGAGCCGCTCAACTGCGCCGCCAGCCCTTTTCCCCGGAAGACTACGGCAAACCGGTGCTCCATCAGCGGCAGCACAGAAGCCTGGGCCCCTTCGATGCGGATACCTTGCAGAAGACGGCATAGCTCTGCGCTCCGGGCAGTACTCAGGCGTCCGGCCCGGCGGTCGGTCACCACCCCCTTATCGTCAACAGTGCAGAAGTTGCCCCGGGCAGCCACGTCACCGTTTTGCAGGTCAAAACCCGTTCCCAAAGCCTCCAGAACCCCACGCCCGATGCTGAACTTCACCGGCTCATAGCCGAAAAGCGCCATGTGGCCGGGGGCACTGCCGGGAGTAATACCCTGGGCAACGGGGTCTACGAGCCCGCACGAACCCCACCGGCAAAGCCCATCAAGATTGGGGGTGCTGGCTGTTTCCAACTCCGTCTTGCCCGTCGCCGGGTGGGGTAGCCCCCCCAACCCATCAATCACCAAGAGCACAATCCTGGACGGCGTAGCCCGGGAAAGTTCCTTCAGAATATCCAAGTCTACCATCATGCACCTGCTCTATCTAAACTTCCAGCATGGAAAGCCCCTGGCTTTCCATGAAAGCATCAATTCTCTTCAGCGTCTGCACCTGGTCGAACTCCCGCCTGTCCGCCATATTCCCCTCGTAGGTCATTAGCGGTATTCCCGCCTTCAGCAGTGCCAAACGGTTCTCCATCTGCCCCATCGCCGTGCCTTCGCAACCCCGATTGAGATGCATGATCACCCCATCAATATACCACCCTTTCACCAACTCAATCATCTGTCGGCTCTTTACTTCCGGCAGGCCGAAGCACTGAATGGTCGGCTTTCTGATGTACCATCGGGCGAGGGCTCTGAGAACTTCCTCCCTCGTCTGCATGGGCCATCCGAGCTGGTCGGGAGTCCGTGGCGGCCCCAGACTGCCGTCCGCCATCCTGCTCAAAGTGCCCCCGAGAAAGAAAGAGTAATGCGAGCCGACCACCACCACGCCATACTTCTCAAGGTACTTGTAGATTTCCAGGAAATACCACGGCGGCTGGCTATCCTCCATAGCCCGGTATCTCTCGGTGGCCAGCGCGGCTATGCCCTCCTTCACCCTATCTTTGACTTCGTCCAGGAGCATCTCATAGAAACGCACCGTTTCCTTTTCCTGTCTTCTCAGCAGGCTGAGTATATAGAGGGTGAAAATCTGACGCTGGTCCAGCGGCGCGGGTATAGCCTGATTGCAGACCAGCACCTCGCCCCATAGAGCCGAGCTCTTGAACTCGTTCCTCGCCGCCTCGATGAGTTTCTGGTCGTCGTAGTCGCGGCCGGTGAGCTTCTTCATCCACTCGATGGCCTCATTCATCTCAGCTGCCAGATAGGCCACCTTGGCCTCCTCGTTTTGCCCGGGGACGCCTACAGGTATGTCAATACCGAAGAAGGGAACGCCCAGGTACTCACACACCACCTGATACCACTTGATGTGGGTATCGCAAAAACCGCCTGGCAACCCAAAATCCGGCCTGGGGAAACCACCACCACCGAAGTAGTACTTATTCAAGAACATCGAGCCCCAGAAGTTCCTCATATAGGCACACAGGTCTCGAGCAAAACCACGCGCTTCCACTGCCTCACAGCACTCTTCGGAGAACGCCGGGTCCATGGCAATGCTCGCTCCGTAGGGCTCGCCCTGAAAGAACACATAGTCGCCCAGCCCGGCGGGCAAGGTGACTACCGAATCGCCTGAGCCGGTGACCAGGAGCTTGCCCTGGCTCTTCGCCTCACTGACCTGCCGGTAGTACTCCAGCCTCAGCTCTTTGGCCTTTGCCCAACACTCAAGTGGTTTCGTTATGTATCTCTTGACCGTCGTTGACATATCGATCACAGCAGCCCGGTATTACTTCGCAAAACCCACTGAGACTCTAGGGCAAACAAACGCAGCAGTCAAGTAAGCAGCGATGAGGACGAGTCCCTCCACTGACCCCATCCCTATTCAAGATGAGAGAAGCGGCAAGGAACCTACCAGGAATGGACTATGGCCCCGGGTTTACAGGCCTTCTGGCAGGGCAAATTACGCACCCCGCTGGTTGGCTTGCATGGGGCGCAGACGTACTTCAGGCTCTTACGATGTGACTCTTTCACCACCGCCGCCATGTCCCCGTAATCGTCTTCCTCCACCTGAAAGATATGCATCGGGCAAGCCGGGATGCATTCACCGCAGGCATTGCATTTCTCAGAGTCTATGCTGACATAGTACTCGCCCGAGCCGTCGGCGTACCCGTAGTTGGCGATGTAGCTCGTGGAAAGGACGAAGAATCTACCCAGCCTGGATAACATCCTCGCCTCTAGAAAGCCTTCCGTGACTTGGCCAGCAGGTCTCGAGCGAAGAGAGCGCCACCAATGGCGCCGGCCAGCTGCGGGTCGAACTTCTGGTCCTTCGGCAGCGGAACAGCCTGAATACCCAGCTCTTTCTCCAGCCTGGAGACCACACCAATATTCTTGGATATGCCGCCCGTCAGCACGAATTCCTTCTCCATCCCGATGCGCTCCAGCAGGGTCACCACACGATGAGCCATGGCGGAGCAATAGGCGGCCAGCACCATATTCTTGGACCAGCCCTGGCGCAGCAGACCGATACCCTCCGACTTGGCAAAGACGACACAGGTGCTGCTGACCGGCGGCGGCTCCTTGTCCACCTGAAGTGACATCTCTCCCACCTGAGTGATGGGCACCTGCAGAAGGTCGGCAAAGACCTCCATCCCTCGCCCGGTGCCGGCGGCGCATTTATCGTTCATCAAGAACGCGGTGACCTTGCCCTTTTCATCGCAGTGAATGGCCTTGCAGTCCTGGCCGCCCATATCCAGAATAGTCCTCACGACGGGCCCCCAGATGTAGTTTGCGCCCCGCGCGTGGCAGGCGATCTCGGTAATAGCCTTGCCGGCAAAAGGAATGTTGATGCGGCCGTAGCCCGTACCCACGATGAACTTGATGTCCTTCATCGTGAGGCCGGTCCCCTCGATAGCCCTGTTGATAGCGTTCAAAGCACTATCGGGACTGTTGGAGCCCGTTCTCATCAGGCCATAGGCGAGAATCTCATTGTCCGCCATAACAGCAGCCTTAGAACTCACCGAGCCCACATCGATCCCTGCGGTGATGGTCGAGGCCTTCCTCCAATCCACCTCCGGATTGGTGTATCTCGACTCGGTCCAGCGCCAGTACTCTACCTGAGTGGTCATTCTCTGCTTACCTCGCTAAATCCTATCTCTTGCTAGCTCGCGGCAATTACTGCCGCTCCCAGAGCACCGACATACTCCGGCTCATCCGGGATCTTGATATCTGCCTCAAGTTGCCTCTTGAGAGAAGCCACAAAGCCTTTATTCCTGGCGACACCGCCGATGAGAACGATATCGTTCTGCACACCCACCCGTCGGGCCATGGCGGCAATCCTGTTGGAGATTCCATCGTGGATCGCCCGGGCAATGTCCTCTTTGGAGGTCTTGGCATGCACCAGGGAAACCACCTCGGACTCTGCGAACACGGCGCATTGAGCGTTTAGAGGTATTTCCTGTGTGGACTTAAGAGAGAGTTCGCCCATATCCTCCAGCTTCACCTCTATGGCCCTGGACATTGCCTCGGTGAAGGTTCCTGCCCCGGCAGCGCACCTCTCATTGACGGCGAAGTCAATGACCTTTCCTCTGGTGTCGGTGCTGATGCCCCTGCCCTCTTCAGCACCGACATCAATGACCGTCCTGGCATTGGGATTGATGAAAACCGCGCCCCTGGCATCGGCGGCAACATCGCTGACGGACTCGGTAGCAAAAGAGACGGAGGTCCGCCCGGCTCCGGTAGCGACGACCTTCTGGATATCTTTGGCACTGAGTCCTGCCTGCTTGAGCGCCAATGCGAAGGCTTCCTCGGCAGCCTTGCCCTGCTCGAAACCAGTCAGCACCAGGCTCCGTGCTAGGATCTTTCCGTCCTGAAGGATAACTACCTTCACCGTCTTGGAACCTACATCAATACCAGCAGTTATCACTTCTATTTCTTCTCCCTTCGGATTTGTCCGGTCCCTCGACCGGTAGCCAGGACCAGTTTCTTAGCTCTCCAGCTTTGAGAGCCCGAGGCTTTCCATAAAAGCATCGATTCGCCTGAGGGTCTGCGCCTCGTCGAACTCCCGTCGGTCAGCCATATTACCTTCGTATGTCATCACCGGTATTCCCGCCTTGGTCAGAGCCAGACGGTTCTCCATCTGCCCCATGGCCGTGCCCTCGCAACCGCGGTTAAGGTGAAAGATCACACCGTTGACCTTCCATTCCTTGACGAGCCGCAGCATCGTCTCGCTCTTGAAATGCGGCAAGGCGAACATCTGGCTGATGATAGGCTTCTTAATGTACCACAAGGCATAGGCCCTGAGGATATCCTCCCGGGTCTTCATCGGCATGCCCATCTCATCAGGCGTCTTGGGCGCTCCGAGACTGCCATCCGGCATCTCTTCCAGACTGCCGCCCAAGAAGAAGGAATAGTGGGAGCCAACTACCGACACACCATACTTCTCCATATACTTATATAGCTGGAGGAAGTACCAGGGAGGCTGGCTATCATCCATCAAACGGCACCGCTCGGTAGCGACGGCGGCGATTCCATCCGCCACCCTCTGCTTCACCTCATCGCGGAGCGTCTCATAGAACTCCACCGACTTTCTTTCGTAGCGCCTCAGAATGCAGATGATGAAGAGTGTGAAGATCAAACGCTGCTCCAGCGGCGCTGGGATGGCCTTGTTGTAGCAGACTATCTCGCTCCAGAGAGTGGAGCTCTTGCATTCATTCCTTACCGCCTCACGCAGCTTGTCGTCATCGTATTTGCGACCGGTCACTTTCTGCATCCACTCGATGGCATCATTCATTTGAGAAGTGAGGTACTTTACCTTGGCCTCCACATTGCGGCCCGGCGTTCCTACGGGCATATCAATGCCAAAGTATGGGGCGTTCATATACTCACCCACCTGCTGCATCCACTTGGCATGTGTGTCGCAGAAGCCCAGTTGCATGACAAAGTCAGGCTTGGGGAACTCGCCTCCGAAGTAGTACTTGTTCAAGAACATGGAACCCCAGTAGTTCCTCATGTAGGCACACATATCGCGGGCGAAGTTCTTCGCTTCGGCTGCCTCCACACACTTCCCCGAAAACTCGGGATCCATGGAGATGGTGGCGCCGTACGGTTCACCCTCAAAGAAAACGTAGTCACCCAACCCGGCCGGCAATGCCACCATGGAGTCAGCACCGCCGGTGATCAGCAACTTGCCCTGCTGCTTGGCCTCCCTGACGTTCTGATAGTACTCTTTGCGGAGCTCAACCGCTTTCTTGAAGCTGTCCAGAGGTCTTGTTTGATATTTCTTAATTGATGTGACCACTTTTTCCCCTTGCAGGTTGATTTTCTAATCCTGGGGCGCCTGTACGCCTAGACTACCTCGAGTTGGAGCATCTCCAGAAAGGCCTCGACACGGGTGCGGAACTGGCCTATGGGAACGGTAATATCGAATTCCAGGAACAGAGACGGAATTCCGTTCTTCTCCAGAAGCGCCTTCAGAGGTGGAATGTCGAACTCATGGGGGTCGCAGAACTTCTGCTGCACCAGGATGGCACCCTGGATGTTGTACTCTTTAGCCATGTTCATGATGTGGACGAAGCGCCGGCGGGATTCCCAGTCCTTGGTCGGGCAGGGAGGCCGGTTCATATAGCGGTTGCCAATGGCCCGGAGGCGGTCCTTCTCGGGAACCGTCTCATTCCAGAAATACCGGCTGCCAGTGCAATGCTCATCGGCCACGATAGTAGCGCCCAGGCCCTCCACGTACCTCAGGAAGTTGGTGTCATCATCCTCGCTGCCGATAATCATCAAACGGATGTTGCCACCCTGCGGACCGTTGCGGCGCTGAGGCAACTCCTTAAGAACGGATTCCAGAAGCTTATTGTGCTCAGCCTTGTCGCTAAGCTGACTGGATAGCACCAGTTCGATGGCCTCAGAGCCGAACAGGGGAGGAGGGTCAGCCTTCCTCAGTTCATATATCTGCTTCAACAAGCGGCGGTTGGTGTTGTATACCTCTATGCTCTTGTCCAGAGCATCATCGGTGATCGGTCGCCCCAGCCAGTTCTCCACGGCCTTCTTGAATTCGGTGGTTTCAGCCAGCATCATCTCCTTGGCATGAGGGCTCTGGATCTTTGCCGGTGTATACATGTAGTAGCTGAAGGATGCGGGGACGTTGGTCATCCAGGCGCCGAATGCCTGGCGGAGGTGCAGGCAGGAATGCCCGATCATGATACCGTCAAGATAGTCATACTTGCCCCTCAACCCCTGGGCCAGCACGTCCCGGCTGAAAGGGCAGAACATGGTGTAAATGTGAGGTTCAGTGTAAGACTGGGCCTCGTGGCTGCCAATGACGCGGATCGGCAGGACGCCCGCCGCGTAGACTATTTCCTCGGGCACATAAGTGCAGAAATAGCCCATGACCTTACTGCCGGTCTTCTTCTTCCATTCTCGCGCATAATCGTGTCTGTTAGTAACTATCTCTTTTGCTCTATCGAGAGTCATCTGTCCTCCTGAGGACTGGTAATTTCGCCGGCTTGACTTCCCTCGGGTAATCCAATCAGGCGCCGTTCACAAGAAAACTGGGTATTATATCAACGACCCTAGCTGATGTCAAAGTGCGCGGCCTCTTCTCGGACGCAAAGTCATGTTCCGTTGCTTCGGAGCCATGCTCAAGTCAACCCGGTAGTCCGGAGCGATGATATTGAATACCATGCTAAGACGGAGGTCGGCCATCCGCGAGCTGATGCGACCGTCGATCTCTTCCAGAGACAGGGAAGTGGTAATCACCGTAGGTAATTTTGAGTTGTAACGATAGCTAACAACTTGGTAAAGCTTCTCCTGCGCCCAGGGACTTACCGCCGTGTAGGTGAAATCATCAAGGACGAGTAGCGGGGCCTCCTTCACCCTTTCGAACAATTCATCGTAAGAAACTTTACTTTCCGGACTGAAGGTGGAGCGGAGATGGTCGAGGAACTCCGGAACGATCATGAAAAGGACAGGTTTTTTCAGTTGTATCTGGTAATTAGCTATCGCCGCAGCCAGATGAGTCTTGCCACACCCCTGCCCACCCTGAAGGACCAACCATCCCTGGGGAGACTGGGCGAAGGCATGAGCGGAACGATAGGCATGCTCCAGATTCTGGCGCTGCTCGGATGTGAGATTAGCCCTCTTCAAGTCAAAGGAATCAAACGTCCCCATCCCTAAGAGGACTGTCTCGGAGAGACCAACCCCTTCATAGCCGTGTCGGGAGCAGCTCTTCTCGCTCAGCACATACGCCTGACACAGACTGGCATCACTCAACCTGGCACCGATTCGCTCTCCCAACTCTTCCATGGCGGCGTCCGTGGTAATCACCGTGGGTAGTTGAGCATGGAAACGATGAGTCAAGAGTTGGTCCAGCTTTTCCTTTGCCCAGGGGGTGCCGCTTTGCATACCCAGATCATCCAGCACTAGCAAGGGGGCGTTTCTCACCCTTTCAAACAGCTCATCATAGGACATGTCACTCGCTGGGCCAAAAGCAGAGCGCAAATGGTCGAGAAAGTCAGGCACCGTAATAAACAGGGCGAGATGTCCCTCGCGCAGGCGCTCATTCACTATGGCAGCCGCCAGGTGGGTCTTGCCACTCCCACCGGGACCAACCAGCAAGAGCCATCCTTCCGGCTGCCGAGCGAAAGCCTTAGCTGCCTCATAGGCTTGACGAAAGCGCTTCCTGTCCTCACCGTCACGGTTCTTGCCTTCCGGAATCAGATTGTCGAAGGTCAGCCCGGTCAGAGGGCCAAGGTTGCTGTACCTATGCATCTGAGAAAAACGACGTTTCTCTCTGCCCTGGCTCAAGCAACGGCAAGGGACAGCCCTACCGTAGTCGGCGTGGCCTAGGGGAACGTTAGCATAGATAAACCCCGCCCCTTTGCAGACCGGGCAATCGGGATCAGTCGTCCCGTCGGCCATTTCAGCGCCGGACGAGGTGCCCGTATTTTCCACGGACATACTTGTCCTGGCCGCCTGCTTTTTCAGTATCTCTCCCAGCCTTTCCATGGTCCTTACCTTCTAGGGCCCAGCGTTCTAGAATGCGTCCTATGTATCTCCAATTTCGCTTGTTATGGGTGACCGCCTCTCGAAAAGCCTCGCGTATCCACTCCGCAGGGTAGAGGCTCTCAGCCTCCTTCAGCTCCTCCGCGATGAGTGGGGTGAGCATCCCTATGTTCTGCTCATAGAGAGAGAAGATATCACGTTCCTCCACCTCACTCACCTCGGCCCCTTGTGGCTTCATCTCTCCGAGCGGAAGGACACCGCTCCTTATCTTTGTGACGACGTCCCTGTTTGACTCATTGTTGGTAAGATAGAGCGTTTCTTGCCTGTCATCCGTGCCCACGTCTATCTGAAGTAAGAGACCGTGACTAACCGCCAACTCCAGAGCCACCTTCAGAGATTTTACCGGGGAACCGTCCCCTGATCCCAACCCTCTTCGCAATACGGGGTCTCGTTCCAGCTCTTTGCGGGTGACAAATCGAGGATAACCCTTTTGGGCATGGAGTAGCCAGAAAATATGTAAGACAGCCTTCAGCTCTCCGATATCGTCAATCTCAGGAAGCACAGTACTGAAGAAAAGGTTCGGGAGAGGAGTGTACTGAGTCCGTGACGGAAACCCGGAGAAGCCCTCCAACATCAAGCCGCTTCCTCCAGATTTCCAAACTTGGCAATCCTTGGTTCGAACCTCAGGTTGATCTGCCCCGTTGGCCCGTTACGATGTTTGGCTATAATCACCTCGGCAATGCCTCTCGGATAGTCCTTGTCAGGGAATGTCTTCTCCCATGACTCCTGGTCATAGTAGTAATCGTCACGGTAAATGAAGAGGACCACGTCGGCATCCTGCTCGATGCTGCCGCTCTCCCTCAAGTCCGGGAGCTGCGGGCGATGCTCGCTGCGAATATCCGGAGCACGGCTGAGCTGCGATACAGCAATCAGGGGTATGTTCAGGTCGCGGGCAAGACCCTTCAACGCCCTGGTGATCTCACTGACCTCCTGGACACGGTTCTCAGTGCGAATGTCCGACTGCATCAACTGAAGATAGTCCAGTATGATCAGGTCCACTCCCCTCTCGAAGTGAAGCCGCCTCGCCTTGCTCCGCATTTCCATCAGCCTGAGCTGCGGGGAATCATCGATGTAGATGTGCGCGTCGGAAAGAACGCCGGTGGCATCCATTACCCGCCTTTCCTCGGCCTCATTCTGAAGCCCCAGGCGCATTTTCCGGGAATCCACACCTGATTCGTTCGAGATCAAGCGCTGCACCAGAGACTCTCTCGACATCTCCAGGCTAAACACGGCAACGCAGGCTTTGTCGTACACGGCGGCATTCCTGGCAATATTCAAGGCGAGGCTGGTTTTCCCCATGCTCGGACGGGCGGCCAGCACAACGAAATCGGAGGGTTGCAACTCGCCCAGATACTCGTCAAGCTTATTGAAATGAGTGCGAACGGCCCGTTTTCCCTCGGCGCCCGGGACAGTCTGCTGCTCCAACTCCTCGAAGTACTTATCGAGAACCTCTCTTATGTGGACGAAATCCCGCCGCCTTCTACCGTATCGCAGCTTGAAGAGAATATCTTCAGCCTTGCTGAGGGACGCTTCCGCGTCCGGGTCAGCCCCGTAGCCGATGCCAGCTATTTGCCCCCCGGCAACTATGAGGCGACGCATGACACCCAGCCTCTGCACAATCTGGGCGTAGTGCTCTACATGCAGTGGTGTGGGCACCATGGCCACCGACTGCCCTAGCGAAACAACGCCACCAACACCTTCCAGCTTCCCCACACGGGACAACTCTTGAGCAACGCCGACCTGGTTGATGGCTTCGTTACGCTGATAGAGAGAAGAACAGGCCTCATAAACCCACCTGTTCTTCTCCCGGTAGAAATCGTCCGGGGTCAGTACGGAGATGACCTTTATAATAGCTTCGCTGTCGAGCAACAAAGAGCCAATCACGGCCTCTTCAGCATCAACATCGAAAGGGGGCAGTCTCTCCTCCGAGGACACGGCTACTGTTCTCTCTCCACGGTGAGTCTTATTTTTGGAGTAAGCTCTTTCCCCAACTTGATGGGCACATCGAAGGTTCCCAACTCACGAATCGGCTTCCCCAGGTCGACGTCTCTCTTGTCAACGGAAACGGCAAGTCGCTCATGCACTTCACGGGCGATATCGGCACTGGTGATCGCCCCGTAGAGACGGTCCTTCGCACCTACCTTTACTCTCAGGGTAATCTCCTTACCCTCAAGCTTGCCTGCTATTTCAGCCATCTCCTGTTCCGACCGGGCCAGCTGAGTTTCCTGAGCTTGCTGTTTGGCTTTAACCCCGGCAATCGCAAAGGACGTGGCCGCCGTGGCCAGCCCGTGTGGCAGAAGGAAATTCCTCCCGTAACCATCAGCCACGTCCCTGATCTCCCCTGCCCTGGCTACATTGACAACATCTTCCAGGAAAACAACTTTCATCGGCAATATCCCTTCTCTAATTAGCTTTGTTCGCACCGGTCTCTCACCGGTGCCCTGCCGTCAAGAACAGCAGCCTCACCGCCATTATAAGACTTTGCTGCGCCACGGGCTAGCCTTGATACGGAGATGCCAGGACAGCAGTTGGCGAGAAGACTGGACAGCCCTTGCACACATTCAGGAAGACCGGGGTTCTCAGGATCGGTTATATGCCTTTGAGAAACTTCTCGGCAGAGAGGGCGGCAGTGGCGCCATCTCCAGCCGCAGCTACTACCTGACGGGCTGAGTTCTGGCGGATGTCACCTGCCGCAAAGAGCCCGGGCACATCAGTCCGCATCTGCACATCGGTAATCACGTAGCCTGCCGGGTCTAGTGGAAGTGTATGGGCCAGGTAGTCTGTGTTGGGCCTATGCCCAATACAGACAAAGACGCCGGAGACCTCCAGGTTGAAAGACCGCACGGTTTTCACATCACGCAAGCTGAGCTCTCTCACCTTATCATCACCAAGGACATCAGACACCACAGTGCTCCACAGAAAGGATATCTTCGGTTCAGATTGAGCCCTCTCCCGTAGAATGGCGCTGGCGCGAAGCTCATCACGGCGATGGATTACCACAATCTTGTTTACAAAGGCGACCAGAGACAGGGCCTCGGTGATGGCCACATCGCCCCCTCCAACCACAGCCACCGTCTCTCCTCGAAACAGGGGGCCATCGCAGGTAGCACAATAGGAAACACCTCTCCCTAAGAGAAGCTGCTCACCGGGCACACCCAGCTTCTGGCGCTCCGAGCCGGTGGCCGCGATCACCACCTTGCATCTGAGCTCCCCATCTGACGTCCTGACCACTTTGTACCCGTCGGCAACCTCCACGCCCACGACGTCACCGGTAATGAAGCGCAACCCGTGCTTCTCGGCTTGCCGGCACATCAGGTCTCCCAGATCGCTTCCAGCTATGCCGTGCGGGAAGCCGGGATAGTTCTCTACGAGCGGGGCATTGATTATCTGCCCCCCTATCAACCCTTTCTCCAGAGCAACCGCTTTCAACCCGGCACGGGAAGCGTAGAGCCCGGCAGTGAGCCCAGCAGGACCACCCCCAACGATGATTACCTCATGCTCGCTAATGCTGCTCATGCTTTCAGAATCAGTCGCCCATCTCCATCCCGGCCTCGGCCATGTCTACCATCATGCGGATATCGAAGTAGCCGCTTATCCTGACTTTCCCATTGACGACCAGCAGAGGAGTAGACAGCTTCTCCCTTCTTACTTTGTTCAGTATCTCACGATGCTCCATCGACGCTTTGGGGTCCGAGAGTTCCACATAGTTGATCTCTACCGTCGACCCGAACCTCTCCCTCAGACGCTCAGCGGCCAACCGTCTGTTCTCCGCCATGGACCAATCCATGCCGCAGGCGACATCACACGCCTCCTGGGCGCGGTCGTGGAAGACCACCATCTGCAAAGGCCCGTCAGTCACACAGACCACCTATCCTCTAGAGAATCAAGGTTGAAGTGCCGCATCGAGGGCTTTCTTGAGCTCCTCTTTCGGCTGATTCCCGACAAGTTGCTTTACCGGCTTGCCTCCCTTGAAGACCAGAAGTGTTGGGATACTGCGAATGCCATACTTGTTGGCCAGTTTTGGCTCAGCATCCACATTGACCTTGGCGAAATTCATCCTGCCGGCATATTCTTCCGCCAGCGCTTCCACCACCGGTGCAATCATGCGGCAAGGGCCGCACCAGGTCGCCCAGAAATCAACCAGCGTCGGGTTCGCTGCCTTTATCACCTCAGCTTCAAAACTGGCCTCGTTGACGTCATTCGGCTTGCCCATTGTTGTTACCTCCAGATATTTCAGTTATCGGCCCGGCCTTTGCACCTTGTATCGCCAGACGTATGGCGCTCTTGATCGCTTTCGCCTGGCTCCGACCATGGGATACCACGACATTGCCCCGCACACCCAAAAGCAAAGCACCACCACGCTCCTGATAGTCCACCTTCCTAGAAAAGGCCCTCAGCGCCGGGCGAAGCAAGAGAGCCGCAATTTTGGAGCGCGTCCCACTGTTCAGGTTTTGCTTCAAGATCTCGATAAGAGTCTCACCAAACCCCTCGCTCACTTTAAGCACCACATTCCCCGTGAAACCATCGGTGACCACCACGTCGGCTACCCCCCGGGGGATGTCCTTGCCCTCGACATTGCCAACGAAATTGAGCTTGCTCCTTCTGAGCATCTGATGCGTTTCTCGTATGAGGCGGTTTCCTTTGACCTCCTCCTCGCCGTTACTGAGTAGGCCGACCCGCGGCGACTTCACGCCGAGAACTCGTTCGGTGTAATAACTGCCCAATTGGGCGAACTGCAGCAAGAAATCGGGGCGGCAATCCGCGTTGGCGCCTATGTCAAGGAGCAGGGAAGAGCCATGTACCGTCGGGTACAAGGTCCCCAACGCGGGACGGTCGACCCCCTTGGTCCTACCCAGGAGAAGTGTAGCTGCCGCCACCACGGCGCCGGTGCTGCCCGCTGAGACAAACGCCTCTCCATAGCCCGTACGCAAGAGGTGCATTCCCACGACGATGGAAGAATCCGGTTTCAGGTGGAGTATCTCAGTGGGATGCTCACGCAAGTCTACCACCTGAGTGGCATTGACGATGGAGAGTCGATGTTCCAGGGAGACACCTGGCAAGAAAGGCCTTATTGCCTCTTCCTTCCCCACAAGAACGATATCCACCTTGTATGCCCGAGCAGCCTCTATTGCTCCCTTGACTACCTCATGGGGCGCGAAATCGCCACCCATCGCATCAACAATGATCTTCATCCCTTTAGTCCGCTAAAGTCCCCGAATTCGAGCTCACACTCTTCATATCTTGGAATATTATCCTCGACCAGTCAAGTGCCCTCAGGAAAAAACGAAGCTACTCACCTACTGCCACGTTTGCCCAGTGATTGTCGCCCCTCGGCAGAACCGGTGCGGAATTCCCGCCAGATCCTCTGGCGCAAGCGCGGGCTGGCAAGCAAGTCGCACACTGTAAGAGAAAGCGCCTTGGCAGCCAGCACCAACCCAGCCCACCCGGACTGGGAAGCGGCATAAGAAGCGAATTCGGCGGAATGCGTCACTACTCCGGGAGGAGCAACAGCAATGAAAGGATGAATGCTGGGTACGAGTTGACTCACGTTCCCCATGTCCGTGCTTCCGAACCCCGTTTCACGCTGGGACCAGTCAATCTTGTGCCCTAGCAACTCCATGTTCCTGCCAAACAGGCGGGCCAAAGTCCGATTTGAACGCATCGGGGCGTAGTATGTCTTTCCCCATCGGTGTTCGAGACGAGCTCCTGTGGCCAGCGAAGCCGCCTGAAAGCAGTTCAGTACCCGCTCCTTAAGCACGTCCAGATAGGCTTCATCCTCAGCGCGAACCAGGAAACTCGCTGCACTATGAGCGGGCACGATGTTGGCTGCCTCACCGCCATCAGTGACGATGCCGTGAACACGCGCACTGGACTTGATGTGCTGTCGCAGGGAATTGATCGCATTGAATGATTGTAGCACGGCATCCAGAGCATTAATGCCCTCTTCCGGTTGGGCAGCGGCGTGCGCTGCCCTGCCCCAGAATTCAACCTCGAGGGAAACGCAAGCCAGAGCTTTGATGATGACCGCATTCCTGTTTCCCGGATGAACCATCATTGCCATATCCAGGTCGGCGAAGATACCCTGCTCCGCCATTATGGCTTTCCCGCCGTAGATCTCCTCGGCCGGAGTACCCAGGACCGTTATTGTGCCACCATAGCGTTCCACAGCGATCTTGGCCGCCGTTGCGGCGCCCACCGCCGATGCGGCAATTAGATTATGACCACAGCCATGCCCAATCTCAGGCAAAGCATCATACTCCGCCATCAAAGCGATCTGCGGTTTCCCAGAACCGTAAGTCGCCCTGAAAGCAGTAGCCAACACTGAGACACCCATCTCGATACGGAAACCCTTCTTCCTCAGGTACCCCGTTAACCATCGGGATGCTCTTACTTCTTGGAAACCCAACTCGGGATTGCGGTGGATCTTGAGACTCAAGTCTATTAGCTTCGCACGCTGGCCCTCCACCTCTTCCTGAACGAGGGACCTCACGGACTCCGCCTCCTTCGCACCGGAGACATGATTGATCTTCAGCGTCACAAGCAAGCTCTCCTGACTGCCTTCAGCCTATGCATGGTCCCTGTCTCGATAGATGTGCTTTCATCGGCGATATTATATCCTAACGAACAGAGACCGCGCCATTTCCCCACAGCTCAACCGCCTTCTTGCCCGAATCCACTCTCACCGTGCTACGGAAGGAAAGATTGCGCTAACGGTTCGTGACATGCGCCCAACGAGTACAAGAGCTTGACAGGTCCTATCACCGCTCCTATAATATCCCAGCCTTAGATTGGGCAGTAGCGAGAAGAGATGCGCTTAAATGTAGCTCAGCTACTGAAGGAGCCTATCGGCTCGAATCGGATCTATGACGTAGATGGAGAGACCAGCGGTGGTTCGGAAGAGGATATCCGTTCTCTTCGCGGACAGGTGGCTCTCATGCGCACGGACAAGGGCATCTTGCTGACCACCACCCTGGACGCCGAGACCGTGCTCGCGTGCGCACGGTGTTTGAACCAGTTCGAATATCGAATGACATTAAACATAAAAGAGGAATACTTCGCCACCGTCGATATCAGCAGCGGCCATCGGTTACCGCCACCTGATGAACCAGGTGCCTTTACCATTGACGCACGTCACAACATCGACTTGAATGAAGCGGTACGCCAGTATTTGCTGATGGCTCTTCCGCTCAAGCCGCTGTGTGGCGAGAATTGCGCCGGCCTGTGTCCTTCCTGTGGCAAGAACCTGAATGAGAGTCCGTGTGACTGCGAGAAGGATTCAGCCGACTATGTTAAAATATCTCCTTCCCCAAAGAGGAAGGGCGGAAGCTGAAAGGAGTCTCCAGTGGCACCTTTACCCAAGAGAAAATACCCTAAGGCCAGACAGGGCGAAAGACGTAGCCATCTGGCCCTGAAGAGCCGCAATATCGATACGTGCCCCCAGTGTCACAGCCCGCGGCTGTCGCATCATGCCTGTCCTACCTGCGGAAGCTACAACGGCAGGGAAGTAGTCTCCGTCAAGAGCACGAAAAAGAAAACGGACTAACGATGATCAGGACCGTCATTTGCGATCTCTTTGAAATAGAGTATCCGGTTTTTCAAGGCGGCATGGCTCATCTGGGCACAGCTGAGCTGGTGTCTGCCGTCTCCAATGCTGGAGGGCTTGGCTTCATCGGCTCGGGCAGCAACCCCCCTGAATGGCTCAGGGAACAAATACGCAAGACCAGGGAACGCACCCAGAAGCCGTTTGGGGTCAACGTTATAATGATTTCACCTCATCTGAAGGCTAGCCTGGAAGTCATTCTAGAGGAGAAGGTAAAAGTAGTGGCTTTCGGCGGGGGCAACCCCGGAGTCTATATACCGCCCCTGAAAGAAGCCGGAGTAAAGGTAGTGCCCGTCATCTCCAGCGTCGCTCTGGCCAAACGGTTGGAAAGGTTGGGGGCCGACGCCATAGTCGCCGAGGGAATGGAATCCGGCGGCCACGTTGGCGAAACGACTACCATGGCTCTGGTTCCTCAGGTGGTGGACAGCGTCTCCATCCCCGTGGTGGCGGCCGGTGGCTTTGGCGATGGTCGCGGTCTAGCAGCCGCGTTGTCTTTGGGCGCTAAGGGCATTCAGATGGGAACTCGCTTTATCTGTACTCCGGAGTGCATAGCGCACCAGAAATTCAAGGAAGCCATCGTGAAGGCCAGGGATAGGGCCACCATGGTCACGGGGACCACAACGGGGCACCCGGCACGGTGTCTCGAGAACCGCCTGACCCGCGAGTATCAGGCTATGGAGAGAAGCGGAGCCTCCAAGGAAGCGCTGGACAAGTTCGCCACCGGCCGGATGTATGCTGGAGTAATTCAGGGAGACCTCGAATACGGGTCCCTGATGTGTGGACAGATAGCCGGCTTGATAAACGACATCAGGCCCACGAAGAACATAGTAGAGGAAGAAGTAGTCCAGGCAGAGGCTATTATCAAGCGAATAGTCACCACTCTAACAGGAAGCAAGAGATGAGCCGCAAAGGCAAGATGGCCTTTCTCTTTCCCGGCCAGGGCTCACAGTGGGTGGGCATGGGATACAAACTCTACCAGAGTTCGCCCAAAGCGAGGAAAGTCTTTGATGAGGCCGATGAGACCGTGGGTTTCAAGCTTTCCAAGTTATGCTTTGAAGGACCGGAAGAGAAGTTACGTGAGACCATCTACGCCCAGCCGGCCATCATGGCGACCAGTATTGCTTCCCTCGAAGCCGCCACCGAATCCGACGGTAGCTTTGCTCAGCCTCCCACTTTCGTAGCCGGACATAGCCTGGGACAATACACCGCCCTAGTAGCAGCCAAAGTCGTTGATTTCACGGAAGCCATCAGCCTTGTGTTTGAGAGGGGACAACTCATGCAGGAGGTGGGAAAGAAACGGCGGGGCAAGATGGTAGCCATATTAGGGCTGGATGTGGATTCCCTTGAGAGCATATCCCAGGAGACGGATACACAGATATCCAATATCAATTGCCCCGGCCAGATTGTGCTCAGCGGCCGGGAAGACAACATCGTCAAAGCCGCTGCGCTTGCCAGAGATAGAGGCGCCCGGAAGGCAATCTTTCTGGAAGTGAGCGGCGCCTTTCATTCTCATCTTATGAGTCCGGCTTTGGAGGAAATGGCCGACATTATCTCCAAGGTCAAACTCCGCGACCCCGTTTATCCCATTATCGCCAATACCACTGCCAAGCCCCTTACCCGAGCTTCCGAGATCAAGCAGGAACTCATTGAGCACCTCTGCCATTGCGTCCGCTGGCAACATTCCATCGAATACATGATAACTTCGGGCGTATCAACCTTTGTTGAAGTGGGCCCCGGGCAGGTACTTACCAATCTTGTCAAACGCATAGACCGGACGATTCTTACTCGCCACATCGGTGACGTCCCCATCTAGCCATGTACTGCCTACCAAATATCGTTCCCTAGTTATCTGTTGCACTACTAGCGTTCCTTAACAAGCAAGTTCATGACAGGCCAGAGGAGAAAGGCAAGGACCCTTGCGCTGCAGGTCCTCTTTGAGGCGGACCTGGTGCGCCATGATTGGGAGATAATCCTGGCACGATGGCAGGAAGAAATAGAACTGCCGGAAGAAGCGCTCGGGTACGCCGAAGATCTCATAAGCGGCGTGCACAATAGCAGGGACAACATCGACGAGATCATTCGCAAGTTCGCAACACTCTGGCCCTTAGAGCAAATATCAGTTGTTGACCGGAACATCCTTCGTATTGCAATCTTTGAGATTTTAATCGATAATAGAATCCCTTTCAGGGTTTCCATCAACGAAGCGGTCGAGCTAGCCAAGGACTTCGGCGGCGAAGGTTCAGCTCGCTTCGTCAACGGAGTCTTAGGTTCAATAGTTCGAGAGTACGGCACCGGTTTCCGAAAGGAGGCAAACGCAAGTGGCAACAGTCTTTGACAGGGTGAAAGAAATTGTTATTGAACAACTCGGCGCGGATGCTAAAGATGTGGTCGCAACGGCATCTTTTGTAGACGACCTCAACGCCGATTCCCTAGACCTGGTCGAGCTCATTATGTCTATCGAAGAGAAGTTCAGCACTCCAAACCACAAGCTGGAAATACCTGATGAGGACGCCGAGAAGATAGCCACCGTCCAGGATTGCGTCAACTATCTCAAGGACAAGGGCATAGAGGACTAACTAATAGGACTGGTTTAAGGTCAACCCGTACCAGCGGGGCCTGCGCGTGCGCCCTTCCTTCATCTCTCAAGACCTCCCACAAGGATACTTTCCAGTACCTCAGGCCACTTATCCTGCAAGACAACCCTCTGGAGTTTTATCAGATAAGAACCCACGGTTACACCTTTCCTGTGCTCGCCCCCCGATAAGACACGGGACCCAACCCGGCGTGACCAGAACCTCACCACGATCTCTCTCCCCTCCTGGTAGATCGCCTCGACATCAGCCATGCCAGCTAGCATCCTCACTTTGACGATATATAGCAGGTTCTGAGCCGGCAGCGGCATTTCCCCGAACCTGTCTCTGAGCTCCTGAGCCAGGCTATCGATTTCCTCCACAGACCTGACCCTGGTCAACCGCTGATAGAGGGCCAGTCTGGTAGCCAGATGGGGGACGTAGTCCTCAGGCAAGTAAGCCGACAACGGCAAGTCCACCGTCGGCGTAGGAGCCTCCTCCTTCTTCTTCTCTGCCACCTTGCTCTCTGGGTGAGTCAGTTCTTCCACCGCCTGCGCAAGTAACCGGCAGTAGAGTTCAAAGCCGACAGCGCTGATATAGCCGCTTTGCTCCACCCCCAGCAAGTTGCCCGCCCCTCTTATCTCCAGGTCCTTCATAGCTATGTGAAAACCGACTCCCAGCTCCTGTGCCTCGAACATCGTCCGCAGCCTCTTCTCCGCCTCCGGGGTCAACCTCTTGCCCTTCGGATGAAGGAAGTAGGCATAGGCTCTCTGTGTGCCTCTACCTACCCTCCCCCGCAACTGATAAAGCTGGGTCAGACCCAGCCTATCGGCGTTGTCGATAATCAGCGTATTGACCCGGGGCAGGTCAAGGCCGGACTCAATAATAGTGGTGCACGCCAGGACATCGATTGTCCCTCCAGCGAAATCAAGCATTACTTTTTCAAGCTCTGCCTCGGGCATCTGCCCGTGAGCGACGGCCAGGCGAGCTTCGGGCACTATCTCCTTGAGCCTGGATACCAGCAAGCCAATTGTCTGCACCCTATTGTGCACAAAGAAGACCTGGCCGTTGCGTTCCATCTCGCGCAAGATCGCTTCACGGACCAGCGCATCGTCATATTCCGCCACGTAACTTCTGACCGGCAGCCGCTCCTCCGGCGGCGTTTCGATGGTACTCATATCGCGGATTCCAACCAGAGACATGTAAAGCGTCCGCGGAATAGGCGTGGCACTGAGGGCCAGAACATCCACATCCTGCCTCATCTGTTTCAGACGTTCCTTGTGCAAGACACCGAACCGCTGTTCCTCGTCGACAATTACCAGACCCAGGTCTTTGAAAACCACATCCTTCTGCAGCAGACGATGGGTGCCAATGCAGATATCTATGCTACTTCCGGCCAGCCCGCGGACCACTTCGTCCTGCTCCCGCTCGGAGCGAAACCGGCTCAGTACCTCTACTCTGACAGGGAAGGGCTCCAACCGCTCCTTGAAGGTATTGTAGTGCTGCTGTGCCAGAATAGTGGTCGGCACTAGCATGGCTACTTGCTTGCCATTCATGACCGTCTTGAAGGCCGCTCTCAAGGCCACCTCAGTCTTACCGTAGCCCACAT
>JAENJB010000189.1 GCA_016844565.1 Dehalococcoidia bacterium | reverse complement strand
ATCATAATGTAAGACTTAATCTGCCAGAGGTCGATCAATAAGAGTGGTGTTGGCGGTCAGTTCCTGCTTTCCTCCTTGAGAAATTTGGGTTATCCCAGGTCGGTTTGTCAGACCCATCCGCCGCAGTTGATTAGAAGTTACCACAAGTTTCCCCGTCTAGTCAACAGATGCTGCCTGAGTTACCCCGAGGATACGAGGCCACGTCAACGGAAGTGTCATGTAGAATGTTATGCTGAGGGAGGCGCTGTCGATTCCAGGGGCAGCAAGCGGCAATAAATGCCTGGTACTCGGCGAATGGCGGGGAAGACGCCTCGTGGGTTATAATTGCGAAGGCAGTTGAAACATGTTCGAAGGCCCAACTGTGCGGTGTTGAGTTATGGTTAAACTGGGGCTGTTTTTGTCCTGATGAAGGAGCGGGAGAGCCGATACCGCGGGTGGTTGGGTGGGAGTTGGTTTTTAACCCTCGGGGGTTGGGCCGAAGCGCTGACTGCCTTGCTGCTTGCGCTGGCTTGCCTGCTGGTCGTGTGGCTGGTGGAGGTAGGAGAGTGGGCGCCGCCCGGGCTTTCTCTGAAAGCAACCATGTTGTTGGCTCTGGCAGCTGGATTCCTGTTGGCCCATGTTCGCGCATCTCCTGTCATCCTTCACGCAATCTCGGCAGTGCTCGGTCTGTCGGTGGCCTTATGGCAAGGTGCTGCCATCCTGCCGGAGGCGGGAGCGGTTGCCGAAATCCAGTCGCTTGGGGCGGGACTGCTTGGCTGGTGGCAGGCAGTAAGGGAAGGGGAGTTCACAGAGGGCACTATCGCCTTCGGCATGTTGCTTGTCCTTCTGGCCTGGATTATAGGCTACGTCGCTTCGTGGTTTGTCTTCCGGAAAGGCAATGGGTGGGTGGTGCTGTTTCTTGGCTCTGCTGCTCTACTCGTCGACCTGAGCCAGCTTCCTGAGGACCGTTATATCTGGTTCTTGCTGTTTCTGGCGGTTGCCCTTGGTTTGATATTCCACCTGGCCTGGCTGAAGAGGCGGCGTGCATGGGAAGTATCAGGTTCGGTCGGACTGGGCAGAAGCGCTGTCGCCGTGGCTTCAGTTGTGCTTGCAGGTGTTCTTTCCCTCGTTGTCGCTTGGCAGGTGCCCAAGGTGGTCGGGAGTGGCTTCGGAGGTATTATCAACGAATTTGCGCCCCAATGGCGGGAGAAGAGCCAGGTACTGGGGGAACGCCTGTTTGGAGGTGTGCGGCCAAGAAGCTCGGTCTTTTCCGGCAACGAGACCCTGCGCCTTCAAGGTACGACCTCTCTGGGGGATGGGGTGCTATTCGTTGTGGGTTCCGAAGAGCCGTACTTCTGGAGGGAGAAGAGCTTCGATACTTACACTTCCCAGGGCTGGCTTCAAAGCTCTGTTGTGGGCCGTGACTTGCCGGCCAGAGGCAGCGGCTCCGAAACATCTCTGGCGATGAGAGCCGAGGTCTTCCACAAGGTGAAGTTGAAGGTGCGTACGGACATCCTGCTCACGGCTGGTATCCCACTAAGAGTGAGCGTTCCGTACTCAGCTGGTGTTGTCCCGCCTATGAGCTATGACATCGTCCTGTCTCAGCCCCTGAGTGCTGCCAGCTTGCCCGAGGATATGGCTTCGGTTGTCCGGCAAGCAGAGGCCCTGGGCAAGGAAGCCGTGACTGAGAGGGCCATACGGGAGCTATTGCCCCCCGGTGTCGAAGTCCTATCAGTGGAAAGGAAAGAGGGGCAGGTCACGGGGATGACGCTCAGGCGGAAGCAAAACGAGGGTGATGACATCGTCTCTCTGCGTGCCCGGAGGTTCTTCAGCCCTGAGCAGGACTACGCGGTGCTCTCCTCCGTCTCCGTCGCGGGCCCGGCGTCCCTGCGTTCGGCGGGCGAGGTCTATCCTTCATTGGTCTTGGAGCGTTATCTTCAGTTGCCTGCGCAGCTTCCAGCGCGTGTGCGTACTCTGGCCAGAGAGGTTGCCGGACGGGAGATCACTAGCTACGATCGTGCGAGAGCTATCAAGGTCTATCTGCATCAGATTCCCTACGGGCTGAGTGTGAACGCGCCCCCTCGTGGGAGGGACCCGGTGGATTACTTCCTCTTCTCATCCAGAATGGGGTACTGTGAGTACTATGCCTCAGCGATGACGGTGATGCTGCGATCGCTGGGAGTTCCCTCCCGTTTGGTGATCGGCTTCACTCCGGGAGAATGGAACCGTGGCAAGCAGCTATTCGTGGTGCGCGAGCGGAACTACCATGCCTGGACCGAGGTGTACTTCCCCGGCTACGGCTGGATAGCCTTCGACCCTACGCCGCCGGGCGGCAACAACAACGATATTGCCGGAGTGAACGTATCTGATGCTCCCCAGGCTGACCTTGCTGCTCTCGATGCCGATCTGACCTCAGGCATTGGAGACGAAGGGGATTTCGGAGTCGGGACCGGTCTTGACGAAGATGGTGCCTTTGAGATAGGTGGTTTTCCCTTCGCCGGCTCGGGGGGCTGGTGGTTAGGTGTTGTCATTTTTGGCATGGGGGTGGGAACTCTGTTGCTGGTCTTCCTAGTGCGAAGCGGCTATCTCTCTTTCCCGGGGGTGGAACCTTCAGAGTACGCCAGACGGACCTACGCTCAGATGTGCTGGATCGCCTCCTGGGGTGGACTGCGCCCGGATGCCTCGCTGACGCCTGGAGAGTATTCCGCCCGGCTGGCTCGGGTGTTGCCGTCCCAAGAGCGGGCAATAAGGCGGATATCGGAGTTCTATGCTGTTGCCAGATACGGCCCACGACAGCAGTTGAGCCAGGAGGAGAGGCGCGAGATGGACAGCG
>JAENJB010000188.1 GCA_016844565.1 Dehalococcoidia bacterium | reverse complement strand
TCTGTACCTGGCCGAATACGCCCCCGGCAAAGTGCGCGCCGTGGTGAAACCCGCGCTGGACTTGCTCGCCGGCATCCCGTCCGTCGTCTACGGGATCTGGGGTATTCTTGCTCTATCACTCGGCGGCATCAACATCGGCTTCAACGTCCTCGCCGGAGGTATAGTGCTGGCGGTCATGGTGATCCCTGTGGTGACCTCCGTTTCGGAAGAGGTATTCAGAACGGTGCCCCGGGACATCAAGGAAGCATCGCTGGCCGTCGGCGCCACCAGGTGGGAGACGGCGAAGCATGTGGTCATGCGGGCTTCTTTGCCGGGGGTGGCGGCAGCCGTTGTTCTGGGGTTTTCCCGCGCCTTCGGGGAGACCATGGCGGTGCTCATGGTGGTGGGAAATGTGGCCCGGGCACCCTCTTCGGTGATGGACCCGGCCTATCCGCTGACCGCGCTGATTGCCAACAACTATGGCGAAATGATGTCGGTGCCCCTGTATGATTCGGCGTTGTTGCTGGCCGCCCTGGTGTTGCTGGTGGTGGTCCTTGTCTTCAATGTCATATCGAGACTGGCCCTGGCAAGAGTTCAGCGGAGGTGGGCATAGATGGGCAGGAGGAAGATGGAGGAAGCCATATTCAAGGGCCTGATGGTAGCCTCAGTGGCCACAGTGGTGGGCGTCCTTCTGACCATGATTGCCATGGTCATCTGGAGAGGGCTGCCGGCACTCGACCTCTCTATGATTACGCAAACCCCCAAGGGTGGGTACTATCTCGGTAGGGAAGGGGGCATCCTGAATGCCATCGTCGGTTCCCTGTATCTGGCCATTGGGGCTACGGTGCTGGCCTTCGCCATCTCCCTTCCGGTGGCCCTGTTTCTGCAGCGGGAGTATATCGGACGGACCCGGTTTGCCGGTCTTGTCAGGTTGTGCCTGGACATCTTATGGGGCATCCCTTCAATTGTCTATGGGGCCTTTGGTTTCATCATCATGCTTTACCTTGGGATGAGAGCGTCACTGCTGGGTGGAATCGTAGTATTAACCCTCCTTGAAATTCCAATCATGGCCAGGGCGATGGACGAAGTAATAAGGACGGTGTCTGCGGACCTGAAAGATGCCTCATACGCGCTGGGAGCCACCCGTTCCGAGACCGCCGTCAAGGTGGTGGCCAGGCAAGTGCTGCCCGGGATATTGACCGCGGCCCTGCTGGCCTTCGGGAGAGGCATTGGAGACGCCGCCTCGATTCTATTCACTGCCGGCTACACAGACCGCATCCCGACTTCGCTTCTTGACCCCGTGGCCTCTCTGCCGCTGGCCATCTTCTTCCAGCTCGGCACCCCTTTCCCTGAAGTACGGGAGAGAGCATATGCCTCGGCAGTTATCCTCCTGGTCATAATCCTTCTGATCAGCATAGCCTCACGGCTTCTATCGAGGCGGTTGGCGAAACACGTAGTCAAGTAGAAAAGGTCTGGTCACAAATGCACGAGACGTGTATCAGTATCCGACAACTCAGTGTCTTCTACGGAAAAACCGTTGCCCTGAAAGACATATCTCTATCTATCCCCGGCCGGCAGATTACCGCCATTATCGGACCCTCAGGCTGCGGCAAGACAACCTTGCTCAGGTCCATTAACCGGCTGATAGAGTCGACCGATGAGGCCAGGGTCTCCGGCGAGATACTGGTCGACGGCCAGAACGTCATGGACCGTAGATTGGATGTAACCTCCCTAAGGAAGAAGATAGGGTTGCTCGCCCAGAAGCCATCTCCGTTGCCAATGTCTATCAGGATTGCCTGCAAACCGTCAGTCTGTGGGACGAAGTGAAGCACCGGCTCCGGGCGCCTGCGTCGAGGCTGTCCGTGGGACAACAGCAGCGCCTGTGCCTGGCAAGAAGCCTCGCCGTCCGTCCCGAGATCCTGTTATGCGATGAGCCCACCTCCGCCCTCGACCCGGTGTCCTCGCAGACCATAGAGAAGAAGCTGGTGGAGCTAAAAAAGGACTATACCATAGTCATCGTCACTCATAACATTCACCAGGCTATCAGGCTGGCCGATTATGTTATCCATCTTTACCTTGGTGAGCTTGTGGAGCACGGCCCTGCCAATGAAGTGTTTGAACATCCGAAGGAGGAAAGGACGCGGGCTTACATCAACGGCACTTTCCTGGCTGATATCAAGTTCGATAAGGAGCTTGATCTGAAGGGAACGAAGTGCCCCTATAATTTCGTGTATGCCAAGCTGGCATTGGATGAGCTTGCAGAGGGGAACATTCTGAGGATAATCGTGGATGATCCCACTGCCGTAACTGAACTCCCGCGAGGCATGGAAGCCGACGGATACGAGGTGTTGAATTCGAACCAGCTAAACAAGACAGACTGGGAGATACTCATACGGAAGTGATCTTGTCCCGATTCGCGAATTTGACAGCGCTTTGCCTGTCCAGTAAACTTTGCCTTTAAACGCATGAGCATCCTCGACCGGAGCGACCCCGAGATTGGCTCCGCCGTCAGGCTGGAAAAGCGGCGGCAGAAGAACACCATCAATCTCATAGCGGCTGAGAACTATGCCAGCCGCGCCGTACTCGAAGCCCAGGGCTCGCCGCTCACCAACAAGTACGCCGAAGGTTATCCTCATCACCGGTACTACGGCGGCTGTGAGTACGTCGATGTGGCGGAGCAGCTGGCCATCGAGAGGGCCCTGGTCCTATACAAGGCCGAACATGCCAACATGCAGCCGCACAGCGGCTCCCAGGCCAATATGGCGGCTTACTTCGCTCTGCTCCAGCCTGGCGACACTGTCCTGGCGATGAGCCTGGCCCATGGCGGCCATCTCACCCACGGTCTGCCCGTCAACTTCTCCGGCAAGCTCCACCGCTTCGTCTCCTACGGCGTCAGCCGTGAGACCGAGTTGCTCGACTATGACGAAATGGAGCGTCTGGCCGTCCAGCACCGCCCGAAGCTTATAGTGGCCGGGGCCAGCGCCTATCCGCGCGTGATAGATTTCCGGCGCTTTCGCGCTGTGGCCGACCGGGTGGGGGCCCGGCTGATGGTGGATATGGCTCATACGGCGGGCCTGGTCGCCGCCGGCTTGTATCCTTCCCCCGTTCCCCACGCGGACATCGTCACCTCGACCACCCATAAGACCCTTCGCGGCCCGCGGGGCGGTTTCATCCTCTGCAGGAAGGAGCTGGCCCAGGCCGTGGATGCCGCCGTTTTCCCGGGCATCCAGGGTGGGCCGCTGATGCATATCATCGCTGCCAAGGCGGTCGCCTTTCAAGAGGCGTCCCGGCCGGAGTTCGTTGATTATCAGCGAGCTGTTCTGAGCAACGCACGGGTGATGGGCGAGGAACTGAGTAGCGATGGCCTGCACCTGGTCTCCGGGGGCACCGACAGCCATCTCTGCTTGGTTGACCTCTCCCCAAAGGGCATCACCGGGCAGGCGGCGGAGAAGGCTCTGGAGGCCGTCAATATCATCGTCAACAAGAACATGGTCCCCTTCGACACCCGTCCGCCGGCCGTTGCCAGCGGCATCCGCGTGGGCACGCCGGCTATCACCACCAGGGGCTTCGGCGCTGACGAGGCGAGACGCGTTGCCTCGCTCATAAGGAGGGTGCTGGCCAGCCCCGACGACCAGCGTGTTCAACGGGAAGTGCGCCGCGAGGTGGCTGCTCTCTGCCGCCAGTTCCCCATCCCCTGACATCTGCCCCCCAATACCTTCCCCCTTGACGGGGGAAGGTTAGGATGAGGGTGGATTTACCCCCTCACCTTAATCCTCTCCCTCCAAGGGAGAGGAAAGCGAACTTTAAGGAGGTGGAACATGGAGTACGAAGCTTTCCTGGCCCTGGCAAAGAAGAGGAGGAGCATCCGCCGCTTCAAGCCCGATCCCCTTCCTGAGGGCTCTATAGAGAAGATTCTGGAGGTGGCCCGATTAGCCATGTCCGGTGCTAACGGCCAGCCCTGGGAGTTCGTGGTGGTCAAGGACGCGGTCACCAAAGGACAGATTGGCAAGATCATCGACGGCCGCCAGCAGCGCCACTATGATGTGGAGCTAAGCCGGGTGCCGGAGCTGCGGCATCCCAATCTGGTGAGTGAGGAGATGGTCAGCACCCAGGTGCGTACGGTCTCCAGCGCGGCAGCCATCATCGTGGTGTGCGGCGACCCCCGCGCCTTCCAGGCCACGGTGCTGGGCAACCAGTTTTTCTCAGGAGAGCAGGACATCTTCCACATGAACCTGGCCAACGCCACCATGCTCATCCACCTCGCCGTGGCCTCCCTCGGTCTGGGCTCGGCCTGGGTGACCGTTGACCGCCCGGCGGAGCACCAGTTGAAGGAGTTGCTGGGCATTCCCATCGAGTTCAAGATATATGTCATGGTCCCGGTGGGCCACCGTCACCCTGAGTACGAGCCCCTTCCTTCCTACCGCAGGGAGGTGAAGGAAATCACTCACTACGAGAGGTACGACAAGTCCAGGTACCGGACGGGCAAGGATATCCTTGAGTGGCTGGCGAAGCTGAGGACGCGGGACTGGAAGAGATAAACGCCTCATTGTCCCTCCCATAGACCCGTGCTATAATCCGAGGCGGCATTGAACTCCTGAGGCGCGGCGACATGAGCTTTCCCACCCTTCTCTTGAGAAGGGAAAAACATGTCCTCTTCATTACCCTG
>JAENJB010000039.1 GCA_016844565.1 Dehalococcoidia bacterium | reverse complement strand
TGTTAGAGATTCTAGGCTGGCCGTTCCTCGGCGGGTTTGGTCTTCCTCAGTAGGTAAAGCCCCGTCACCAGCACAACTACCATCATCAGGAGCGCGATCCACTGGGCCTGCTGGAGGCCAAAGGCGTACTCTCTCTGCACCCTGACGTAGGTGAGGAAAAAGCGCGCCATTGAGTAGAGAGCAGCATAGTACAAGAACAGCTGTCCTTCTACCTTGACGCGCTTTCTCATGCGCCAGAGGAAGAGAAGCGTGAGACCGTTCCAAATCATCTCATATACGGCATAAGGGTGAGTCGGCACATTACGGAGTGACTCAAGGGGTAGCGGGGAGTCGGGGTTCGTATAGATGAAACCCCACGGAAGACTGGTCACCTTACCCGCCTCATCTCCGTTAATGACACAGGCGATACGTCCGATTATCTGACCGGAGAGCAAGGCCAGGGCCATCACATCAAGCAATCTCCAGACGGGCAGCTTTCTCAGATAGGCATACACGACCACGGTCACGAGCGCCCCCGTCACGCCACCCCAGATGGCCAGACCGCCGTGCCAGAGCATGAATATCTGCGAGGGGTTCTGCACATAATAGTCCCACAGGTCTACGACGTGGAAGAGTCTCGATCCGACCAGGGCGGCGATGAGGACCCAGGACATCAGGTTCAGGACCTCGTCCTTCTTGAAACCGCGCTCGGCGCCCACCTTGAGGGCGACCGTGATGCCGGTGGCAGCCGCCAGCATCACCACCAGGCTGTACCAGCTCAGGGCAAAGCCTCCCACCCTGAATATAATGGGGTCAATGCCTATTGTAATGCCCATCAAGTCCTCCTATTCCCCGATGACAACCTGTTTCTCCTCGATCCGCCCATCCCTGATGGAGAAGGCGCGTATGACCGGCTCCCCCTGCTCCTTCAGGGAGATGATGAGGTAGGTGGAGTCGGGCCAGAATGCCAGCCGGACGTCGGTGGCCGACGGAAAAGCCTCGGTGTGGGTATGAGAATGGTATATTCCCAGGATTGCCCAGCCCTTGGCCTCCGTTTCCTCGTGGATGCTGAGTAGCTGCTGAGGATCGATGTTGTAACGCACCGGGCTCTTCTCCGCGTTGATGCCGTGGTAGAGCTTCTCCACCCGTCCTTCATTCGCAGGACCGGCAAGGATACCGCAGCACTCGTTCGGCGCTTCCTCTCGGGCGTGGGCGATCATCTTGTCGGCGTAACGCCGGGCCAGTGGGAAACTACTTTCCGGGCGGTCCTTCAACTCAGCGACAGCAGTCTTCCCCGCCGGCCATGGCCGGGAGAAGGGTAATGACATCTCCATCTTTAAGCTCTGTTTGCATTCCGCGCTGCAGGCGGATATCTTCGTTATTCACATAGACCATGATGAAATGGTTGAGATTGCCTTCGTTGTCGAAGAGGCGGCTCGCGAAGCCGTGATGGTTCTTTTCCAGATTATCGAAGACCTCGTGGATACTCTTCCCCTCCACCTTGACTGTCTTGGCGCCACCCGCCACCTTCTGCAAAATCATGGGCAATCGAACTTCTACAGCCATTTCTAGTAATCTCCTCCACTCAGATTATCTGTCGGCCCTCTCCCCACCGAGATTGCTTCGTTCTTTCCATTTCCCAGCTATCTCAAGCCGCAGAACTCTTCATAGTCAACAAGACGGGTGATGCTGGGCTCCTCGCCGCACACAGGACACCGGGGATTGCGTTTATATTTTACCTCTTTGAACTCCATTGTCAAAGCATCGTAAAAGACGAGGCGCTCGGAGAGCACTTCCCCGATGCCCAGAATCAGCTTTATGGTCTCGGTGGCCTGAATGAGGCCGATGATGCCGGGCAGCACGCCGAGCACGCCGGCCTCCTGGCAGGACGGGACGGTGCCCGGGGGCGGAGGAACAGGATAGAGGCAGCGATAGCAGCCCCTGCCGGGGAGAAAGGTGGTGGCCATGCCGTGAAAGAGGAGGATGCTGCCATGGATGTTGGGTTTGCTTTTGAACACGCAGGCATCATTGACCAGGTAGCGGGTGGGGAAGTTGTCGCTCCCGTCAAGGACAATGTCATAGTCAGCAACGATATCCAGGGCATTCTCGGAAGAGAGCTTAACCGTGTGCGGGACAACCTGAATGTCGGGGTTGATATCATGGATAGCGGTGGTCGCCGATTCCACTTTGGGTCTTCCTATGTCGTGAGTGTGGTGGAGCACCTGGCGCTGGAGATTGCTCAGGTCCACTATATCGAAGTCCACCAGCCCCAGCTTCCCTACACCGGCGGCGGCCAGATACAGAGCGGCAGGTGAACCCAGGCCGCCGGTGCCCACCAGGAGCACCGAGGCTCCCAACAGCTTCCGTTGCCCTTTGCCCCCAACCCCCTGCAGCAGTATGTGGCGGCTATACCGCCGTATCTGCTCTTCGCTGAAGCGTATGTCGGCCACAGCTATTTCTCTCCTCTCTTCTCGATAAGCAGGCGGAAATGCTCCCCCTCAGGCGTCACCTTCAGCAGAGCATGTCCCTCCTGGGTCACACTGCGCGGCACATTCCTGATGGGTTCACCGTCATCGAGGAGCACCTCCAGTTGGTCGCCGGTGTCTACCTCCTCCAGCTCCAGCTTGACCTTCACCCAGTTGTACGGGCAGGTAGCGAACGCCGGCGGGCCGAGAGCCATAGATGTCCCATTCAATCGCTGTCTTGAAGCGGTCGCCGAGCACCTCGGCCTTGAATCTGTCCTGTCCCAACCGGTCTATGGCCACGCCCAGCCTTTCTCCGCGCTTGGCATTCTTGTTATACCAGGTGGACACCTTCTCGATGAGCTCGAAAGTCTCAGTATCGCTCACGAAGTCGGCAATGCGGTTGCCCCAGCGGGGAAAGCGGCCATGTTTCCCGCCTATAAATACAGCGTGTCCAGTTCTCTTGGCTTTCATGGCTACGGTGGGGCAGCAATAGATACACTCCCCACAGAAGATGCACTTGGATGGGTCCTTCTCCGGCAGATTGGTCTGCTCGTTCATGGTGAGGGCCTCGCCGGCCCGGGACTTGCACAGGCGGACGCACAGGGTGCAGCCGTTGCAGAGCTCGGGGATGAGCTGCGGGTCCACCATACCGTGGAAGCCAATGTCATTCTCCTGCGGGTTGGCGCAGCCGATAGGACATCCCGAGTAAGAGACTTTGAACTTGGCCGGTGTGCCGATGCCGAAATATCGTTCGTCGGCTTCAGCGGCGAGAGCGGGTGAGTCCACCAGACCGTAGGGGTTGATACGACATCCCTGGCAAGCGGTGACCGCGCGCACCCGGGGGCCGCAGTTGGCCAATCGGAGCCCAGCCTTATCCATCTCGGCTTTCAGCTCATCCAGCCGGGAGACCTCCACATAGGGTATCTCTATGGACTGCTGGAAGGTGAAATGGCAGTAGCCTCGCCCGTACTTGCCGGCCAGCTCGGCGGCCCTAATCATCTTGTCGGTCTGGATGTTGCCTCCCGGGACTCTCAGGCGGACAACAAAATTGTCTTTTTCCACCTGGCGGATCATTCCCCCGGCCTTCAGCGACTGGGCATCCGCCGGTTTTGGTGCCGTGGTCATACAGGTCTCCTTTCTTCCGTCACAACGAGGACTCTCATCTAGTGGCACTCCTCTGGCTCGCCTCGGCGACGCCTACCTCACCGAGCAAGAGGCTGAGATACCGTTCCACGCCATCGGGCAAGATTGTGGCCACTACCTTCCCCGTCCCCAGTCTCCGGCCGATCTCCAGGGCGGCAAAGACGTTGGCGCCCGAGGACAGGCCGGCCAGGATGCCTTCCTGCTCCGCCAAATGAGCGGCGGTCTCGTAGGCATCCTCATCGGTGACCATGATTATCTCGTCAATAATGCGGCGGTTGAGAACGTCGGGAATAAAGTTGGCGCCGATACCGGAGATGCCGTGCTGGCCGGACTTTCCCTGACTAAGCAACGGTGAGCGGGCTGGCTCGACGCCGATGACAACTACGCCGGGAACCTCCTTCTTCAGCACCTCACCGACACCGGTTATGGTGCCTCCAGTGCCGATAGCGGCTACGAAGGCATGAAGGTTCCCCTCGGTGGCTTGAATAATCTCGCGAGCCGTAGTCCGGCGGTGGACGGCAGGATTAGCCGGATTGCTGAACTGCTGGGGCATGAAATAGCGAGGGTTCTTCTCCACCAGCCGGCAAGCGCGGGCGACGGCCCCGGCCATGCCCTCATCGGCCGGCGTTAGCTCCACCAAGGCACCCAGGAGAGTGAGCTGGCGGATGTGCCCCTCGCTGGCATTAGACGGGAGGGCGATGATGACTTTGTAGCCTTTGACGGCGGCCACCAGGGCCAGGCCGATGCCGGTGTTGCCGCTGGTTGGTTCCACGATGGTATCTCCGGGCTTCAGCAAGCCGCTGGCTTCGCCGTCTTCGATCATGGCCAGCGCAATGCGGTCCTTGATGCTGCCACCGGGGTTGAGGCTCTCCAGCTTGGCCAGAATAGTCGCTGATTCACGGACGGGTATGCGGTTGAGCCGCACCAGCGGCGTAGAACCGATAAGCTCAAGGACGCTGTTCACAATCCCTTTCATGATATCCCCCCGAGGCCCGGCGCCTCTAGATGAAGTAGGTCCCCTTCTCCGAGAGGCGTCGCTTTTCTTCTGCCAGATCGGCCAGGGTGATGTTCCTCAGGTTCTCTTCGATGACGGCGCCAATCTTCCTCCACAGCAGGCGCTGGGAGCAGGAGATACCAAGGGAACATTCCCTGGGGTCAGCGAGACAGTCCAAGAGAGCGGGCAAGCCTTCCAAGGCTGCCACCACATCGTACATCTGAATTCTAGCTGGCGGCATGGCCAGCATGTGCCCCCCATGCCGGCCACGCCGGCTCTGCACCAGACCGGCATGGCGAAGATCGGTCAGCAACTGCTTCAAGAAAGGTAGCGGAATCGATTGGTCGGCCGCAATATCGGTCGTGAGGCAGGCACCACGCCCGTGGTTTTGCGCTAGGTAGACCATGGCCCTGAGGCCATAGTCCACCTTCATTGATACCCTGATGTCATTCTCCTTGAGACAGCTAAATCTACTAAGTTTATCAACTTAACTATGATATTCTAATTACGAAAGCTGAATTTGTCAAACTGGAGATAGAATTGACAACGGCTCGAAGAGCCAATTATAATACCAATTACTTCAAATCCTTCTCTCTCCTGTGGCCAGCTAATGAGCCCGTGTTGAAGGAGGTGTCGACCTATGGCAGCCAAGGCATTCATCCTCATCGAGACCGCCGTCGGCAAGACCCAGGATGTCCTCGCCGCGCTTCAAAAAGTGCCGGGGGTAAAGTCCGCTGACCCGGTGACCGGTCCCTACGACCTCATCGTGGTGGCGGAAGGGGCGGATCTCAACGCTATCGGCAACATGGTGGCCGGAAAGATCCATCCCATCCCTGGTATCACCCGAACGGTGACCTGTCTGACCGTGAAACTGACCTGATCCCAATCACCTCGGGAGCAACGCCGACCACTCTCCTCTAGAAAGGAGACCACCATGGACTTTGCCTTCACGCCCGAGCAAGAAACTTTCCGTGTGGAGGTGCGCCGTTTTCTGGAGGGGGAGATAAAGCTTGGCTCTTTTGCGCCAGGTTGCGATGCCTGGATAATCGGTCATTCCCCCGAGTTCTCGCGGAAGATAGCTGCCAAGGGCTGGATCGGTCTGGTCTGGCCCAAGGAGTACGGGGGGCAGGGCAAGACCTATATCGACCGTCTGGTATTGACGGAGGAGCTACTGCGCTATGGAGCGCCGGTCGCATCGCACTGGTTCAGCGACCGGCAGATGGGGACGGCCATCCTCGCCTACGGGACCCCGGAGCAAAAGGCGGAGTTGCTGCCCCAGATAATCCGGGCCGAGGTCTTCTTCGGCATCGGCATGAGTGAGCCCGGGGCAGGTTCTGATCTGGCCTCTTTGCAGTGTCGCGCTCAGGAGCAGGACGACTGTTATGTTCTGAACGGGCAGAAGGTCTGGACCAGCGGCGCTCACGCCTTCACCCACCTGTACCTCGTGGCCCGGACCGACCCCGACGCACCCAAGCACAAAGGCATCAGCGAGCTAATCGTGCCTATGGACCTGCCCGGGATTACCATCAATCCCATCGTCGATTTAACCGGACACAAGCACTTCAACGAGGTCTTTTTCGACAACGTCCGTCTGCCGAAGAAGTACCTGGTCGGACAGAAGAATCGGGGATGGTACCAGATTGCCTCCCAGCTGGACTTCGAGCGCAGCGGCATTGAGCGTCTGATGAGCAACTACGCCCTGTTTCAGTCCCTCTTCGAGTATGCGCGCCAGACCAAGCGGGATGGACGGCCGCTTTCCCAGGACCCCATAATCCGCCACCGCCTGGCCCAACTGGCTATCGAGTTCGAGGTAGGAAGGCTCCTCATCTACCGCGTAGCGTGCGTACTCAGTCAGGGCAAGGCGCCCAACTTCGAGGCGGCGCTGGCCAAGACCTTTTGCACGCATTTTGAGCAGAAACTGGCGTGCGAGGCAACGCAGATTCTCGGCCACTACGGTACCCTGTTGGCCTCCTCCCGGCGTGTACCGTTCTCCGGCTACGCTACCAGCAGCTATCTCTTTTCGCCCGGCTATACCATCCAGGGGGGCACCTCCGAGATACTGAAGAACATCATAGCTCTCAGGGGCCTTGGGCTGCCCAGCGAATAGGTATCTTTAGCAATCTCACCCCCTATCTCCCCCTCTCTTTGACAAAGAGAGGGGGAGGAAATAGTTGAGAAGGGGCATAGCCCCTTCTCCGCTTCCCGGTTTACGCCCGGGCAAGGGGACGAGTATAGCTTTGATTGGAGGTCAGTTATGAACTTCGACCTGACAGAAGAACAGGAAATGCTGCGCAAGATGGCGAAGGATTTCCTGGCCAATGAATGCCCGAAGAAGCTGGTCCGCGAGATGGAGGTGGACGAGAAGGGACATCCGCCGGAGCTCTGGCGCAAGATGGCTGAGCTGGGCTGGACGGGCCTGCCCTTCCCGGAGCAATTCGGCGGTGGAGGCGGCAGTTTCCTGGACCTGTCAGTGCTGCTCGAGGAAATGGGACGGGCCTGTCTGCCGGGTCCCTTCTTTTCCACAGTGGTCCTCGGTGGCCTGACCATCCTCGACCTGGGGAGCGAGGAGCAGAAGAAATCACTGCTTTCCCAGGTCGCACAGGGAAAACTGGTGCTCACCCTGGCTCTCACCGAGCCGAGCGGCAGCTACGGCGCCTCGTCCATCGAGTGCCGGGCCCGCGCCAACGGCGACAACTTCGTCCTTGAAGGCACCAAGCTGTTTGTCCCCGATGCCGGGGTAGCCGACTACATCATCTGCGTGGCCCGCACCACCGATTAGGCCAGGTCGGAAGAGGGCTTGAGCCTCTTTCTGGTGGATGCCCATAGCCCGGGTCTGAGCTGCCTGCCCCTCGAGACCATTGCCGGCGACAAGCAGTACGAAGTAGCCTTCAAGGGAGTCCGGGTGCCGCGGGGCAATCTGCTGGGCGAACTCAATAAGGGTTGGGACGGCGTAAAAAGAATCCTGAATAGGAGCGCCGCCGCCAAGAGCGTGGAGATGGTAGGGGGCGCGCAGCAGGTCCTGGAGATGACGGTGCAGTACGCCAAGGACAGGGTGCAATTCGGCCGGCCCATCGGCAGTTTCCAGGCGATCCAGCACTATTGCGCCAACATGGCCATTGACGTGGATGGTTGCCGCTTCGTGGCCTACAAGGCAGCTTGGGCGCTGAGCGAAGGCATGCCGATCACCATGGAGGTCTCTGCGGCCAAGGCCTGGGTCGGCGAGACCTACCGGCGGCTTACGGCGCTGTCCCATCAGATTCATGGTGCCATCGGCTTCACCAAAGACCATGACCTGTACCTGTACTATGCGCGGGCCAAGACGGGAGAGACTATCTTCGGCGATGGCGATTTCCACCGCGAGATGGTGGCCCAGGGGCTAGGTCTATAGGGCGGAGGACATCTTTGGATTGTCCCTTCTGCGGCATAGTGACCGGCCGGATACCGTCCAAACTGCTCTACCAGGATGACCTGGTGGTGGCCTTTCGAGACATCAGTCCGCAGGCCCCGCATCACATCCTGGTGGTACCCACGACCCACATCTCATCTCTAAATGAGATGAAGGCGAAGGACGAATCACTCATAGGACACCTGGTCGTAGTGGCCATCGACCTCGCGCGACGAGAAGGGTTCGCCGAGAACGGATACCGGATGGCGATCAACTGCGGGCGCGAGGGAGGCCAAGCGGTGCCCCACCTGCACCTCCACCTCCTCGGCGGCCGCCAACTCAACAGCAGCCTCGGCTAGGAGAGGCCTGCCATCTCATTGAGCCGCTTTAGCACATCGTCGGTAACTTCAGCCGGGGTAGAGGTGCCGGAGACCAGGCCCACGCACTCCTTACCTCTCAACCACTTCGCTTCCAACTCCGCAGCGGTCTCCACCAGGTGTGTCTCGACTTCGCATGCAGAGCATAGGTCGGCCAGACGCCGGGTATTGGCGCTGGTGCGTCCTCCCACCACTATCATCAGGTCGGTCTTCCTCGCCAGGCGGAGCGCCTCGGACTGCCGCTTGCGGGTGACGCGGCAGATGGTGTTGACCACGCGGAGTTCCGCCACCTCGGACAGCACCAGCGCGCTGAGCTTTTGCACGAACTCGGTGAAAAGGGCCGGAATCTGAGTTGAGCTTTTCTGCATCGAGGATGGCAACGCCCTTCCCGCCGGCCCAGCCCAGTATGCCTTTCACCTCAGGGTGGTCCTCCTCGCCAAAGACCACGACATAGAATCCTGCCTCAGCCAGTTCCCTGGCGGCCCTCTGCGGCCGCCGCACCAGCGGGCAGGTAGTATCAATCATCTTCAGCTTCCGCGCGTCGATTTCCTCGATCACCTGAGGGCCGACTCCGTGCGCGGAGATGGCAACGACGCCCCCTTCCGCTTCGGCCACGCTCTGGATGACACTGATGCCTTTCCCGGTCAGCCGCTGTACCACCAGGGGGTTGTGCACCAGGGCGCCAAGTGTCTCCACCTTCCCTGATCCCGATTTCAATCGTGACTTCTCAAGGGTCTCGATAGCCTGTTTGACGCCGAAGCAAAAGCCGAGCTCGCTGGATTTCTCAATGCGCGGCATCGGGGTCCTCTCCGTAAGCTCCGCGGTAGCTCGGGGGAACCAGGTCGGCGATGCTCTTCATTATCATCGTGGTAGCCTCTTGCAGGGCGCTCCTGCTCAGGACGCGGTCGCGGGGTGGCAGGGTGAACGGGTGTCCGATGTTCACCAGAACTCGAGGGCGACGGAAGAACAATGCTCCTCCCCGCAGCTTGTCGCTACCAGTGATGCCCACGGGCAGGATGGGGGCACCGGACTGAAGGGCCACCAAAGCTGAGCCCGGGAAGGCAGCTTGAAGCTGTGCCGTCTTGCTCCTGGTGCCCTCGGGGAACATAGCCACGACCATTCCCTGCCTGAGCATGGCCTCGGCTGTTTTCAGGGCTCTTCTGTCCTGCCCGCCGCGGCGCACCGGAAAGGCGCCGACAGCGCGGATGAAAAAGCCGCCCGGCCAGGACTGGAAGAGTTCCTCCTTGGCCATGAAAAGTAACTTTCTCGGAATGGAGGCGCCGAGAATAGGTGGGTCCGCATTGTGCAAATGATTGGCGACGACAATCAGCGCCCCTGAAGGGGGAACATTTTCCTTCCCCTTCACCTCCCAGCGGGTGAAGACGAGCAACATCAGCCCGGAGAGCCAGCAGCCAAGGTAGTAGAGCCAGGAAAAACTCATTAACCGCCCCCGGCCCCCTTCCTGTCATTCTGAGTTCGCGAAGCAATGCGTAATATTCCCTCTCCCTTGACGGGAGAGGGTGTGCTGTTGAAGATGAATCCCCCTCTCGTCTCCTCTCTCCCTCCAGGGGAGAGAGGAGACGAGAGCAGATTGCTTCGGCACTGTGTGCCTCGCAATGACAACACAGGTCCACCTAGCATGACTTGACCATGGCACAGATTCTGTCGACTACCTCGTCCACACCGATGCCCTCAGTGTCCACGATGCGAGCGTCCGAAGCTGGCTTGAGAGGAGAGACCTTCCGGTTGGTGTCCATCTCATCCCGCCGCCGCAGGTTCTCCTCGATTTCCTGGAGGTTCGCTGCCTGGCCCCGTTCCAGCAGTTCCCTGTGACGGCGCCCTGCGCGCTCCTTCGGTGACGCAGTGAGGTATATCTTCACGTTGGCGTCGGGCAACACCACCGTCCCGATGTCCCGTCCGGCCATCACAATGTTACTGCGATCGGCCAGTTGCCGCTGCAGCTCCACCATCACCTTCCTCACTGCAGCTATGCGGGAGACCAGCGATACGGCCGCCTCCACCTCGGGGAGGTAAATCTCGCGTTCGAGGCGCTGGCCATCCACCATCATGACGAGCCTGCTGGGGTCTTTCTCCGACGGGACCAAATCCATTTTGGTCGTCTCGGCGATATCCGCCAGCCTGCTCTCATCCCTCAGGTCCATGCTCAGTTGCAGCGCCTTCCAGGTGAGGGCGCGGTACATGGTACCAGTATCGAAGAAGCAATAACCCAGCTTCTGGGCCAGGCGCTGTCCCACCGTGCTCTTGCCCACCGCCACCGGTCCATCAAGGGCAATAATCAAGCCTATCCCCTTTCGGATTTTCTGCTTATCTTACTACTGGGGAAGGGAGCAGTCTAGAGGGTCGACCTATACGGCAACGACAGTCTTGACCTCAGGCACTTCCTGCTTGATAGCCCGCTCCACCGCATTCTTAAGTGTCATAGTGGACATAGGGCAGCCTCCGCAGGTGCCGGTGAGCCTCACCTTCACCGTCCCATCGGTCACCTCGATCACCTCTACGTCCCCGCCATCGGCCTTCAAGTAAGGCCGGATGAGGTCCAGAGCCTTTCGATCTTCTCTTTCATTTCAGGTACCTCCTATTTTCGTTGGGCAATTTCAAACGTCATTGCGAGCCCGCCGAAGGCGTGGCGTGGCAATCTCATGGCATCGCTCGTGAGATTGCTTCGGCCTGCTGCCGCATGGCCTCGCAATGACAGAATGGGAGACGTCTCCTAGGGTGTTGCGTTTCCATCAAGATATAGCTGGCGGGCCATTTGCCGGCCCTTCTCGGTCAGAAAAACGCTGTCTATCCTCCGGCCCAGAACCTCCTTGCTTTCCTCTCCATGGTCGTCTGGCAGGTTCACCAGCCAGTCGCTATCATAAAGAATCCGGAAATTTGGGCTGTCTATCTTCCCCGGCGTGTGATGGTGAGCGATGATGTCGCACACCTCTGATATCTTGCTCTCCTCTAGGCCCAGCGCCTGGAGCATCCGCCTCGCGATGGGCGGCCCCTCGATTTCCTGGTAGTGGCCCGAGGTACTGCGGTGTTTCTTCTCGGCCGCATGGATGCCGATATCATGAAGGACGGCAGCGGCGATGACGACCTCCGGGTCCGCCGCCGGCTCCGAGGCGAGCATCTGCTCGGCGAAGACGGTCACTCTGTGGGCGTGCCTTGTTCGTCTCTTATCCTGGCCGAAGTAGGCCTCCATCTGTTTGACTACCTGTTCCTTCAGGTTATCCACTGGCGCTATCACCTTTCTAGAGGAAATAATGGGCCAGCAGGTCGAGCCGGCCGTGCTTAATCAGATACATTCCGGAGAAGCGCATCACCTGCCTGACCTGCTCCCGGTAGCCAGGCCGGTAGCAGTGGGTGGTGCATTTCTTGCACATTGGCTTCGGGTCGTGGGGACAAAGGAGGAGCTTGGTGAGGCCATGGGTGAGCAGGTCATGGCACTCCTCACAGAGCATCACCGCTTTGGGCAGGTACCGTCCTGAGTCCAAGTGACGGTACTCGAACCTCTTCTTCGGTGAGGGGTGGTTCTCGCGGCAGAATACCTGCACGAACTGAGCGAGGATTCGGATATCCTTCTCCTTTCGTCGGACGGTCTTGCCTGCATCGAGCAAGCCCATGGTTAGCCCATTCTCCCTTGTTATCCTACCAGGTCCTTGATGGTGGTTGACCTGAAAACATCCCGCATCCGCTCCTGCGCCGTCTCCATCTTGCCTTTCAGGAGACAGCTCCGTGACAGGCAGCAGTCCTGAAGGTTCGCCAGGCAATCAGTCAGGGATATCGGCCCTTCCATAAGCTCAATGACCTCAAGGAGGCTGACCTCCTCCGGCGGGCGGCCGAGCACCACGCCACCACCCCTGCCGGGCAGGGTGCGCAGGTAGCCCTGGCGGGAGAGGACCTGCACTATCTTGTACAGGTGATGCGGCGAAAGATTGAGGGTGCGGGAGAGCTCCCCGTTGGTCACCTTGCGGTCGCTGCCCGCCAGCGAAAGTAGCACGCGCAGGGCGAAGTCCGTAGACCTGGTCAGCTTCATGTGTCTCTATCCGCGAAATTAACTGGAAAAGTGGTATCAATTATACCAGGTTTATCGGAAGTGTCAATTCAGCCCGGCGGATTTCGGCCACGACCAAGCTTAGCCAACAGCCCGCCGCACATAGATTTCGCGGACTATCGCTTCGTCCAGCGCCAGCTCGGTCTCCCCGAAGCGCAGCAGAAAGGACGGCCTCCGCTGTACCATGGTGATTGCCGTTCCAGGGACAAGGCCGAGGGCCGTCAGCCGGTCCAGACGGTCGCGGACCCGGCTCCCCAGGTACGCCAGGGTGGCCTTCTCGCCGGGCTTGAGCCGGCTGGCAGGGAGCACCAGCGGCCGCGTTTCCTCCAGCCTGCGGCGGCAGCACTCCCCGGGCGGGATAGGCTTGCCATGCGGACAGGTGAGCGGGTGGCCAAGCAGGATGCAGATGTTTGCCGTAGCATGAGAGCTGAGCAGGTGCTCGAACCGGCAGGCGGAGGACTCCGCCTCGTCTTGCTCCACATCGAGAACATCGTTAAAGAGGCGCTCCGCCAGACGATGCCGGCGCACCACCTCGCAGGCCATCTCCCGCCCCTCTTCGGTCAGGGTGAGCACCATCCCCCGGGATGCTATCAAACCAGCCTTCTCGGCTTCCTCGCGGGCCACGCCCATTTCGGCCGTTTGAAGCAGGGGCTCAGTCCGGTGGGGCGACACCAGGGAGTCCTGTTTTGCCTCGCGGCGCTCCTCCTCGGCCGTCCACAGGGCTTCCAGTATCTCCTCAACCTGTCTTCTTAGCTGCATCTTCAGGCCTTTCTTGAGATTGTTTCGGCACCCTGCCCGTTATTTCAGTGATGCGATCTTGTTCCGTCTCTTCTTTAGACTGCGCCAGAGCCTGACCAGGCTCGACTCCGGCGGTACGCCATAGCCGCAGTTGGGGCAGCATACCACCCTGCAGTTCCTCCTCATCGGGCAGGAGGGACAGGAGCGTTCCTCCGGTTCGTAGCGAACGCCGCACAGGGGGCAAGGCACGCTCACAGCACCACCCCGAGGGAGTTGAGAGCGAGGCGGAGCGCGCCCCCGGTCAGCACGGCATAGGGGAAGACAAAGCCCACTATGGCCAGGGAGGTCTTCCAGCCTCTCTCTTTCATGATAACGAAGAAGTTGGCGATGCAGGGGATAAAGAGGGTGATCACCACCAGGCTCACCAGAATCTGGTTGGGGTCGAGCAGGCCTTGCTCCGCCAGGCGGTAGAACCCGGCGGCACCGTAGTCGCGCCGGAGAAACCCGAAGATGAACGAAGAGGTGGCCTCCACCGGCAAGCCGAGCCAGGTCACCACCACCGGAGCGCCTGCCTTCTCCGCCAGACTGAGAAAGCCTATCCTGTCCAAAACAAAGAGAAGAAGCGTGCCCAGCAGGAAGAGGGGAACGGCTTCCTTGAGGTACCACTCCATCCTGGCCAACGTCTTGGTGGCCACGTTCGAGAGCTTGGGCCAGCGGATGGGTGGTATCTCCAGCACAAAGTCCGATGGCTTGCCGGGAATGACCCGCGAGGCCAGGTAGCCCACCAGCAGTATCTCCAGGAGGAGGACGAAGGTGAAGATAAGCGTGGCTGCCGGAGAGAGGCCGCTGAGCAGGGCGAGTATCACCGCGAGCTGGGCCGAGCACGGGATCGCCAGCGCGAGCAGCAAGGTAGTCAGAACACGTTCCCTTTTCGTTTCTAGGGTACGCGCAGTCATAGTGGCCATCGTATCGCAGCCCAGACCCAGCAACAACGGCAGCACTGCATTGCCGCTTAGCCCGATCTTCTTGAAAAGCGTATGCGTCATCGCCGCCAGACGGGGAAGGTAGCCGCTGTCCTCCATGAGACTGAAGCAGATGAAGAAGAAGCCGACCACCGGCAGGATGATAGCCATAGCATAGGTGAGCCCGATGGTCACCAGACCGTACTTGCCGACCAGCAGGTCCTGGAGAAGCGGGATTCCGGTGAGTGCCAGAAGCCTGGTGGCGGCCGGGTTGATGTATTCGCCGAAGACGACCGACTCGACGAAGTTCACCACTATCCCCGCCCCCACTTTCCCTACGATGAAATACAGGACCAGAAGGACCGCCAGGAGGATGGGCACACCCCAGAAAGGGTGCACACTCCAACGGCCCAGAGACTCGGCGAACGAGGTCTTGCGGGCGCCACCGAAGGAGACCACCTGGCCCACTATTTGCTTGAGCTGTTCGTTCCTGGCCATTCCTATAACATAGGCCAGGGGCCGAGCGTAATGGGACTGGAGATCTTCCACTACCATGGAGACAGCATGGAGCTGCTCTTGGCCCATGTGACGGGCAAGCCATTCCCTCAAGGCAGGGTCGCCCCGGAGGAGCATCACGGCGACAGCCCGCCCGGAGATTGCCAGAGCGGGTAGGAGACTCATGATTCTACCAATGGCTGTCTCAACAGCTTCGGCATAGTTTAGACGCAGAGCGGAGGGCCGCGCCTCCGCCAGGCTGGCGATGAGCTCGCGCAGGCCCTCGCCGCTAGTGGCGACGGTGGGCACGACCGGCACTCCGAGGAGGCGAGAGAGCCGGTCAGCCTCGATCCGGACACCTTTGTCGGCCGCCTCATCGCTCATGTTGAGGGCGAGCACCATGGGTACCCCCGCTTCGGCGAGCTGGGCGGTGAGACCGAGGCCGCGGAGGGGCTCCTTGGCATCCGCCACCTGAATGACCACTTTGTCCGTGCTGTCGAGGAGCAAGTCACGGGCTACCCGCTCGTCCTCGGAGTGGGGGACGAGGCTGTGCAGTCCCGGGGCGTCCACCACGACGACGCCTCCGTCGAACGTTGCCTTGCCCGAAGCTATGGCGACAGTGGTCCCCGGATAGTTGGACACCGTAGCGTACTTGCCAGTGAGGCACTGAAAGATAACGCTCTTGCCCACATTGGGCTGGCCGATAAGCAGGACCTGCTTCGCGTTAGCGCCGCTGTCCTTCACTTCAACTGTTCCGTGGCAACTCGACACGAGCTTCTCCTTACTATCTGATGATGCGATTCATTTGCAACTCACAGGACAAAAAAAGAGGCTAGGCTTTCCCCTCCCGGCGGCACTTGCCGCACAGCCCGAGGAGGTCCATCTCCAGCCCGGTGATGATGAAATCATGTTCCTGGCCGACCGCCTCCTTGAGCTTCTCGGTGACGGGGCTTCGGAACTCGATGATCTTGCCGCACTTGAGACACTGCAGGTGCTGGTGGTCGGTCTCCGGCTTGACCTCGTAGTGATGATGCTCCTCAGCAAAGTGGTGCTCCTGGACCAGCCCCATCTTCTTGAAGAGCTGGAGAGAGCGGTACACAGTGGAGAGACTGAGGCGGGGCAGCCGCCGCCGGGCGAGCCGGTACAGTTCGTCCGCATCCAGGTGATGGGCGCCCTGCTGAAGGAGCTCCAAAAGTATGGCCCGTTGGCGCGTGGTCCGCTCGCCGCCCCCGCCCAGAGAGCTCCGGGTCGCCTTCTTGATGCGCATCGTCTTGCTCAATTCACTGTCCGGCAAGATAATAGCACCGCCTCCGTTCATTTTTCAAGAGGCTGGCTTCGCAGGATATGGCTGGCTCTCCATTACTTTGCCTTTGGGTTGTTCCGGGCCGTGGTAGGCTTTCAGCGTCAGGGGTAAGGCTATGGCCAGGTAGAGGAGGTGGACTATAACCCGCGCCCACTCGGCCTTCACGGTGTACCCCAGCATGACGTTGAGGATGGAGCCGACTATTCCCTTGTGATGCCAGATGCTCTCGGCGGGAATGTTGAGCGAGTAGGCAGCGCTGCCCAGCCATCCCATATCTACCTTGACCAGCTTGCCATAGTCCAGCAACTCATGGACTCCGTAGCCCGTCAGGCCGCCGGCCAGCAGGATGAGCAGGATGCTGGTGAAGCAGAAGAACCGGCGCAGGTTGATACTCATTCCTACCTTGAAAATGGCATACGACAGGATGAGGGCGCTTACCAGGCCGGCGCCGAATCCCAGCAAGGTGGCCGGAGCGTCCTGGACGAGGAAGGGTGTGAGGAACAGTACCGTCTCTATTCCTTCCCGAACTACAACAATGAATGAGAACACTGCCAGGCCAAGGGCAGCCCCTGTCTTAACGGTGATGGACTCCAGTTTGTGCTCTACCTCCTCCCTGAGCATCTTGCCCCTGGTGGCCATCCAGTAGATCATCGAGGAGAGCACTCCCACCGCCACCAGGGCAGCCACGCCCTCGAACAGCACCTGGGTCTCTTTGGAGACAGTGCCATAGACCAGCCAGATAACAGCCCCAAAGGCCAGGCTGGCGGCGGCAGCAGAGTAGACGCCATACCAAACATGCCTCTTGAAGACTCCCCGGCCGCTGCGGGTGAGGTAGGCCAGGATGATGGCGGTGACCAGGGCCGCCTCCAGGACTTCACGAAAGGTTAACAGATAAGAACCAAGCATTCTCCCTCCTAACGAAATAGCGAGAGGAGTCTCATTACTCCCTCGCTGATTATTTACATATGATTATAGAAGCCATTTGCATAACAAGAGTGTAACATACGGGTCATGGCATGTCAAATGGTTATAATCCGCCCTATAGCGGCTGGCAGCGGGGGCAGAAGTAGCTTCCCCGTCCGCGCAGGGAAATCCGCTGAATAGGCACGCCGCCACCGGGGGCAGGGCTGGCCGCCGCGGTGGGCTACCCGGAAGCTCTCATGGGCCCATCCCGGCGAGCCATCAGGCCGGCAGTAGTTGCTCACGCTGGCGCCGCAATCTCTAATCCCTCGCCTCAGCACCTGCCGGATCGCCCGGTGAAGTCTTCTGATCTCTTCGGGCGAGAGGGTGCCTGCTGGTCTCAGGGGATGGAGCCGCGCCGCAAACAGTGCTTCGTCGGCATACATATTGCCCAGGCCGGCGATACGGGACTGGTCGCAAAGCAGCGCCTTGATGGGCTGTCGCCGGCCTCTCAGGATGTCAGCCAGCGCCTCAGCGGTGAAGCGAGCCAGCAGCGGTTCCGGGCCCAGCTTGCCTGTTACTGCGAATGCGTCCTCCACCAGCCAGGCTGAACCGAACTTGCGCGGGTCGCGGAAGTGAAGGGCCGATGGCTCGCTGCGGTCATCAATGAGGGAGAAGACCATTCTGGTATGTTTGTCCGCAGCGGCGCCTGATGGCTTCACCAGGAGAGAGCCGGTCATCTTGAGATGGAGAAGCAGGAACTCACCCCCGGACAGGCCGACAACGAGGTATTTCCCTCGCCGGGAGAGGCTTTCCACCGTTCTCCCTTGAAGACGGCGCACGAATTCGTCTGCCGACGGACGGCGCACCATCCGCGGCCACCTGACGGACACGGCGGTGATACGCCGTCCCACGAGGTGAGGTATGAGCTCCCTTCTTATCGTCTCGACCTCGGGCAACTCGGGCATTTCGCTGTCTCTCAGGCCATCTCGGCCCAGTTCGGGCCGACCTTGGTATCCACCTTCAGTGGGACCCGCAAGGGCACCGCCTGGGACATTAGCTCCACCGCCATCCGTCTGACCTCCTCCACCTCCCCCTCGGGCGCTTCAAAGAGCAGTTCGTCATGCACCTGGAGAAGCATCCGGCTCTGAAGACCTCGACGTGTCATCTCCCGGAAGATGTTTATCATGGCTACCTTGATGATATCCGCCGAGGTGCCCTGGACGGGCATGTTGATGGCCATGCGCTCGGCAGCTTCTCTCAGCTGACGGTTTGGCGAATCAAGCTCCGGTATGCGCCGCCGCCGTCCCAGCAGGGTCTGCACGTAGCCTAGCCGGCGTGCCTACTCCCTGGTAAATACGACCGGATGAACTGGGCGGACTGCTCTCTGGTGAGGTCGCTGGCCTGTTCCAGTCCGTAGTCGCTCATGCCGTAGATGACGCCGAAGTTGATGGTCTTGGCCACTCGCCGCATATCCGGCGTCACCTTTTCCGCCGCCACGCCAAAGACCAGTGAGGCGGTGGCGGCGTGGATGTCCTCGCCACGCTGGAAGGCGGACACCAGCACCGGATCGCCGGAAAGGTGGGCCAGCACCCGCAGATCTATCTGGGAATAATCTCCTGCCACTAGCAGAGCGCCCTCGCGGGCCACGAATGCCCTTCTTATCTGCTGCCCGAGCCCGCCCCGGACAGGGATGTTCTGCAAGTTCGGCTCGCTGGAGGATAGACGACCGGTGGCGGTGCCCGTTTGGTTGAAGCTGGTATGCAACCGCCCGGTGCGAGTGTTGACCAGTGCCGGAAAGGCATCGATATAGGTGGATTTCAGCTTCGCGAGCTGGCGGTATTCGAGCATGAGGCCGATGAGCGGGTGCACCCCTTTCAGCGACTCGAGCACCGCCGCCTCGGTGGAGTAGCCGCCCTTGGTGCGGCGCGGCCGGGGCAAGCCCAGTTCCTGGTAAAGGACGGCGCTGAGCTGCTGGGGGGAGTTGACGTTGAACTGGTGCCCCAGGCTATTGTAGATATCTACCTCCAGCTTGCGAAGCTGCACCTCCATCTCGCTGGAAAGCCGCCCGAAGAGCCCGGTGTCCAGAGCTATGCCGCTCTTCTCCATGTGGACCAGAACGGGCACCAGGGGCATTTCCACGTCGGTGAAGAGCGACCATATCCCTTCATTGCGGAGCTCATTCTCCAGGATGTCCCTTAACATGAGGCTCACCACGGCATCGGTGCAGGCATAGTCCGCGGCTTCCCTTATCTCCACCTGGGCCATGGAAATTTGTTTCCTGCCGCTGCCGATAAGCTCGGTGATCGGCTTTATCTCCACACCCAGTCGAGTGAAGGCGACGGCCTTGAGGTCCAGCGCCCGCTCTCCCAGGAGGTGAGCGGCCACCATGGTATCGAAGCCGAGGTTCTGAAGCCGCACCCCGTACCTTTCCAGGAGAAGCATGTCGTACTTGCCGTTATGGGCGATCTTCGACACTGCCGGGTCCTCGAGAAGCGGCCTCAGCCGGTCGAGCACCTGGTTAAGAGCGAGCTGTTCCGACAGGATGGTATGTCCAACCGGTATGTAGAATGCCTCCTTCGGCGAGGTCGAGAGGGCGATGCCCACTATCTCGGCGGACATGGCATCCTTGCTTGTGGACTCCACGTCAAAGGCCAGCGACCCAATTCCCGCCAGACGGTTCAGCATGCTGTCGAGCTGTTCGGACGTGCTTACGACTGTGCTCTGTACGGAGAGTCCCGATGAACCAGTAGCGACAACGGCTGGGGCTGGCTCCGGCGGTCCCGACAGTCTTTCCAATGGAAGGGCCATCGGGGCGAAGGTCTGGGGCAGACGGGGCAGCAGCCTGACGAACTGCAACTCCCTGAAGAGCTCGGCCACCCGAGAGCGATCATAGCCGCTCACCAGGCAGGCGTCCAGGTCCAGGGAAAGGGGTACAGAGGTAACAATGGTCACCAGGGCCTTGTTACGTTTCACCTGGTCGTCCCTGCCCCGCAGAAGCTCCTGCAGTCTCGGCGGAGAGATCTCTTCCAGGTGAACGAAGACGCCCTCGACGCTGCCGTACAAGGCGAGCAGGCGAGCAGCGGTCTTCTCGCCTACCCCGGGCACCCCGGGGATGTTGTCCGATGGATCGCCGGTGAGAGCCTTGAAGTCGATCAGCTGAGCGGGTTCAAGGCCGTATTTCCGGCGCACCGCCGCCTCATCGTAGAGCATGGTCTCGCTGAATGTGCGTTGCGGGGAGAGCACCTTCACCTGCGGCGACACAAGCTGAAGAGCATCCATGTCGCCGGTGACGATGATGGTGTCCAGGCCCTGAGCGGCAGCCTGCTGACTCAGGGTGCCCAGTACGTCGTCGGCCTCGTAGCCTTCTATCTCATAGATGGGTATCCGAAAGGCCTCCACCACCTGGCGCACCCGGTCGAACTGGCCTCTCAGCTCGTCGGGGGTCTCGGGACGCTGCTCTTTGTACTCCTTGAACTGCTTGTGACGGAAGGTAGGCGCAGCCATGTCGAAGGTCACGGCGCAGTGAGTGGGCTTGAGCTCGTTAAGCACCTTGAGCAGCATGCTGGCGAAGCCGTTCACCGCATTGACTATCTCCCCGGTTTGAGACACGGTCATCATCGGGATGGCGTGGTAGGCACGATGCACCAGGGCATGCCCGTCGAAGAGGACGAGGAGAGGTCTTTCCATAGATGTTCTATTATACACCGAGAGCTCCGACCTCTTTGTCCTGTCATTACCCCGAAAACACGCCTTCGGGCACCGCCCTGTCATTGCGAGCCCTTCGACAGGCTCAGGATAAACTCCGCGAAGCAATCTCCGGGCCCGTATGACCCAGAGCCGTGTGAGATTGCTTCGTCGCCTCCGGCTCCTCGCAATGACTGGGGGAGAGCGTGGGATGGCTCCTTTCCCTTGACGGAGCCTTATCAAGAGTATAGTATTCTCCCGTTTGTTTGAGAGAGAGCGATGAAGAGCAAGGACCTGGTCTCAGTCACAGATTTGAGCGCGGCGGAGATAAAGCGCTTCCTCACTCTGGCAGCGGAGATGAAGCGGGGAAGTCCGTCTCAGCCCCATGCCGCGCTGAAGGGTAAGATTCTGGCGCTGGTTTTCGAGAAGCCCTCCCTGCGAACGCGGGTGAGCTTCGAGGTGGCCATGAGCCAACTCGGCGGGCAGGCCATCTACCTGTCGCCGGTGGAGGTAGGGCTGGGACAGCGCGAGCCGGTACCAGATGTCGCCAGGGTGCTCAGCCGATATGTCGATGCTATTGCCGCGCGCACCTTCACTCACGAGAGCGTGGCCCTTCTTGCCCGTTTCTCCAGTATACCGGTGATCAACGCTCTATCGGATGAGGAGCACCCCTGCCAGGCACTGGCCGACCTGCTCACCATCTACGAAAAGAAGGGGAAACTTAAGGGACTGACCCTTACATACGTAGGTGATGGTAATAACGTGGCCAATAGCCTGCTTCTCGCCTGTGCTCTGGTGGGAATGAACTTCCGCTTCGCCGGTCCCCGGCGCTACTGGCCTCCGGACAAGATAATGCTCCGGGCAAAGAAGCTGGCTTCCCGCTCCGGGGCTACACTCTCCTGCACCAATGAGGTCCGCCAGGCCGTACAAGGTGCTGATGCGGTTTACACCGATGTCTGGACGAGCATGGGGCAGGAGGCGGAGCGAGAGAAGAGGCAAAAGGACTTCAAGGGTTACCAGGTCGATACCGGTCTGTTCTCCCTGGCCGCCGCCGATGCCTTGCTGATGCATCCGATGCCTGTCCACTATGGGGAGGAGATGGCGGAGGGGATGAGCGACATCCCTCAGTCCGTCCTGTTCGACCAGGCGGAAAATCGTCTCCACTTCCAGAAGGCGCTTCTCCTCGACATGATAGGCGAATGCCCCTGACGCCTGCCTGCCGCGGCTTCTCGACCGTTGTAGCAATTCCCCCTCTCTCTAACTCTCCCTCCAGGGGAGAGTTAGAGAGAGGGGGAAGAAAAAAGTAAACGGCCTCCAGCTTTCAGTATTGACAGCAGTGATAAGATATATGGAGCGTTTAGAAGAGCGGACCGGTGGGTGTGGTGTCTAGGCCGATAGTGGCTATCGTGGGGCGGCCCAATGTGGGGAAGTCGGCCCTTTTCAACCGGCTGGTGGGGAGACCACTGGCTATTGTAGAAGACTTGCCGGGGACGACCCGGGACCGCATGTTCGCCGACCTGTCGTTTCAGGGGAGGGAGTTGACCGTAGTGGATACCGGCGGGTTCGAAGCGAGACCGGCCTCAAGTCTGGCCGAGAAAGTGCAATCCCAGTTAGATATGGCAATGGCCGAGGCAGATGGCATCATTCTGGCAGTGGACGTTCAAGAAGGTCTCCTGTCAGTCGATGCGGAAATG
>JAENJB010000187.1 GCA_016844565.1 Dehalococcoidia bacterium | reverse complement strand
ATTGGAGCGGGCCACCGATGGAGGACCAAGCAAGCCGGTCACCCGGGGAACGAAGGCCGCCGGTTCGGCGGCTCCCTTCTCCACCCGGACTTCCAGCATCTCCCGCGCCGTCTCCGAGCCGTAGTTCTCAGCCAGGACATCCCTCAAGCTGCCATTGCCCGATGTGCTCATGAGACGGCGCCCTTCCGCCATGAGGGAAAACCTCACCTCGGGAAAGGAAAGAGCATAGTGGCTGACCACATTGGCCACCTGGCTTCTCTCGCTGGCTTCGGACTTGAGGAACTTCAGCCGGGCCGGAAAACTGCGGAACAGGTGGCGCACGGTTACAGTGGTGCCGCGAGAACGCCCTGATGGTACCCGCTCTACCACGCCGTCCTTCCAATGAAGGCTGAGGCCCTTGTCCGCTTCCGCCGCACAGGTGACAATCTCGACCTCGGCCACCGCGGCGATGCTGGCCAGGGCTTCACCGCGGAACCCGAGGGTGGCAATCCCCTCCAGGTCAGCCAGGGAAGCTATCTTGCTGGTGGCATGGCGCTGGAAGATTAGCTCTGCCTCTTCCGGGGGAATGCCGGCGCCGTCATCGCTCACGCGGATGAGGCCGACCCCACCGCCCTGCACCTCAACGGAAATCTGCCGCGCACCAGCATCAAGGGAGTTCTCGACCAGCTCTTTAACCGCAGAGGCCGGCCTTCCCACCACCTCCCCGGCGGCTATCTTGGCGACTAAGTCAGGATGTAAGAGATGGATAGGCATGGTCGGTGTTCCCCGCAGACCCGCTTAGACCTTCTCGAGGGGAGCGTAACCCAGCAGCAGCTTCTTCGTCCCAATACTATCGAACAGCACCGTCACCTCCTGGTCGCCCTTACCACCGTTGCTGCCCACCACTGTTCCGGAGCCGAACTTAGCGTGGCACACCTTGTCTCCGACCTCCAGGCGTACAGAAGATTTTGGAGACGGCGCTTCATCCCGGTCGTAAGCACTGAAATCAACATCTCCAGGCTTGGCCGGCCCGCCTTCGCTCACCTTAACCCCGACGCCCTCGCGTTTCACCAGATGAGGAGGAATATCCTCCAGGAAACGGGAAGGCGGATTGGCTGCGCTCCGCCCGAAGAGGCTGCGGCGGTGCGCCCGCACCAGGTAGAGTTGCTTCTCCGCCCTGGTGACCCCCACATAACACAGGCGCCTCTCCTCCTCCATCTCCGCCGGGTCTGCCATCGAGCGGTAGTGCGGCAAGACTTCCTCCTCCATGCCCACCATGAATACCACCGGGAACTCCAGCCCCTTGGCCTGATGCAGTGTAATGAAGGTGCTGGCCTCCACCTTCTCGTCCAGCTCATCCACATCGGCCACCAGACTCACCTTCTCCAGGAAGGCCGCCAGTCCTTCCCCCGCCGGGAAGTCCCGGTACTCTCTGGCCGCCGTGCGCAACTCCTGGACGTTCTCCCACCGCTCCTCCCCATCCTCACCCTTCAGAATATACTCTCTGTAGCCGGTACCCTCGATCACCTGGTCCAGAAGCTCAACCAGCCCCATCTGCCTCTTCTTCTCCAACAGGGAGGTGATGAGGGTGGCGAAACCGGCGAAGGCGCGTAGACTGCGACCATTGAAGCGAGGCTGAGACGTCTCCTGGCTCTGACCGTCTCCCCCTCTGGCAACCTTCTCCAGCGCCGCGAACAGAGATGAGCCCTCGGCCCTCGCCAGACCCATGAGCTCGCTGATGCTGCGCTCACCGAGCCCCCTCCCCGGGACATTGAGAACCCTCATCAGGCTGATGCCGTCCGAAGGGTTGTGCACCAAGCGCAGGTAAGCCACGATGTCCTTGATTTCCCGCCGCTGGTAGAACCGGGTACCCCCCACCAGCCGGTAGGGCAGGCCGTAGCGGAAGAAGGTCTCCTCCAGAGCGCGGGACTGGGCATTGGTGCGGTACATCACGGCGCAATCGCCCCAGGCAGCCCCACCCTGCCGGACCAGGCGTTCCACCTCACCGGCCACGAACTGGGCCTCCTCCCTCTCGCTGAAGGTCTCCACCACAGCGACCGGAGAGCCTTCCTCATTCTCCGTCCAGAGCTTCTTGGGCTTCCGTTGCCGGTTGCCGGAGATAATGCCGCTGGCCACCTCGAGGATGGTCCGGGTGGAGCGGTAATTCTGCTCCAGCAGGACAACCCTGGCATCAGGAAAGTCCTTCTCGAAATTGAGAATGTTGCGCACGTCGGCGAACCGCCAGCCGTATATCGACTGGTCCGGGTCGCCTACCACACAGATATTGCGGTGCTTGCCGGCGAGTTGCTTCACCAGGACATACTGGGCCATGTTGGTGTCCTGGAACTCATCCACCAGCACATGCAAATAGCGCTCTTGATAGCGGGCCAGCACCTTGTCATGTTCACGGAAGAGAATGACCGCTTTCATCAGCAGGTCGTTGAAGTCCAGGGCGATGTTCTGATGCAACATCTGCTGATACCGCTCGTACACCCGGGCCACCACCTCGCCATGATAGCCGGTCACCTGGGCGCGGTACGCCTGAGTGTTCAGAAGCTGACTCTTGGCAGCCTCGATCTCGGAGAGCATACCCCGGGGCGGATACTTCTGAGTGTCGAGACTCATCTCTTCCAGGACAACCTTGACCAGGTTCATCTTGTCGTCATCGTCGTAGATGACGAAGTCCTTCGCCAGACCGATCGCCTGTCCCTCCTGTCGGAGAATACGGGCGCAGATAGCGTGGAAGGTCCCCAGGGTCAGGTCGTCCACCAATCTCCCCACCAGACGCTGCAGCCTATCCCGCATCTCATTGGCAGCCTTGTTGGTGAAGGTCACTGCCAGGATGCGGCGGGGGCTGATACGCCACACCCTGACCAGGTTGGCAATGCGGTGGGTGATGACCATCGTCTTGCCGCTGCCCGGGCCAGC
>JAENJB010000186.1 GCA_016844565.1 Dehalococcoidia bacterium | reverse complement strand
ATCCCTCGGGATCGGTGGACTGCCTCTGTGAGACAGGCTGAGTCTGGGCCACGGCTTTGAAATCGGTGGCCCGGCGTGGCTGCTGCACAATAGCCGTCAGGCGGTCGATAGGGAATAACGGAATGAACTCCGCGGTAATGGCCTTATCGGGCGAGGTCGGTATCGCGAGGTAGTATTCGACGACGAAGTAGTTTGTTTTGAGCTGGTAGCTGATTTCATCCCAACCCGCGATGTCGGACGGACGCCGGTCGGGAGGTCCCCCGATGTACTTGTCTCTGGGGCCGGAGCCGGCCGAGTACATCCTCGCGTCTTCCGGTACCAGGAACCTGACTGTTGTTGGTGGGGCAGTCCCCTGGATCTCGCCCTCGACCATCACCAGGAGGGCAGGGTATCTCAGACCGAGTGGGTCGTCGTATTCGGGATAGACGCTTAGCAGGACATTCCTGTACCCGGTGGGCTCATCCGCCGCGAAGGCCGGCGTGATAAAAGGCGAGGCAAAGGCCAGCAGTGTAGCTGCCAGGGAAACGGCCAGGAACAGAAGCCGCCACTTCCTGTTTGTAGTCACTGAACACCTCGCGCCATAAACGTGTGCTGCATTGTAAAACTATTGCATTGCTCTGGGCAACTCTGGAGTGAACCCCTGAGACTGGACACTTCAGGTTAGGAAGGTTTGGCAGGGTCAGGTGCCCTATAATAGAGGGCGGAAAGGACCTTGCCATGAGAAATCAGAGAAGTTTCAGCGCTGAGTTTAAGAGACAGGTCATTCAGGAGCTTCTCAGTGAGGAAAGCCGCCCGGCTCAGCTCTGCCGGAGGTACAACATATCATCGAGCCTGCTCTACTACTGGAAGAAGCAGTACGGCCGGGGCAAGTTCAATAACGAGCCCACTGAAGAAGCCGCTCTCAAAGACCGGGTGGAGAAACTGGAGCGCCTGGTGGGCAAGCTGACCCTGGAGAACGAGTTTCTAAAAAAGGGGCTTCAGAGCAGCCTCAATCAGCCGCGGAGAAACGGGAATTCGTCGCCCGGTGGCGGCCCCTCGTCAGCAGCATCCGGTGGGGGTGTAAGCTCATGAATCTCGCCAGGAGCATCTTCTACCGCGGACGTAAAACCGGGGATCCCGACAGGATGAGAGCGAAGGCGGACCTCGTCGACCGCATCGAGACCATCTGCCTTGAGTTTCCGCGCTACGGCTACCGGCGGGTAACGGAGCAGTTGAAGAGGGACAGGTGGCTGGTAAACCACAAGCGGGTGCTGAGGCTGATGCGGGAGAGCGATTTGCTCTGCCGGGTCAAGCGCCGGTGGACGAAGACCACCGACAGCAAACACGGCTTCCCCAGATACCCCAATCTCATCAAAGGGACCAATATCGGCCGCTTGAACCAGGTGTGGCTTTCGGACATTACCTATATCCGCATCCGGACCGGCTTTGTCTATCTCGCGGCGATTCTGGACGCCCATTCTCGGCGGGTAATCGGCTATGCCATCTCCGCCAGGCTCGATTCTTCACTAACGCTTGAAGCGCTCGACATGGCCATTGCCGGGCGCCGGCCTGATCCGGGTGTCATCCACCATTCAGACCAGGGAGTCCAGTACGCTTCAGCTGAATACGTTGGTGAACTGGAGCGCCATGGCTTTAGCATCAGCATGGCCCGGAGGGGCAATCCCTACGAAAACGCCGTGATGGAGAGCTTCTTCAAGACTCTGAAGCAAGAGGAGGTGTACCTATACGAGTACGAAACCCTAGATGACGTGACGAAAAGGCTTCCCTATTTCATCGAGGAGGTCTATAATCGCAAGCGGCTCCATTCGGCACTGGGCTACCGGCCACCGAATGAGTTCGAGGAGTTACCAATCATTCAGCAAAATAACGACCAACCCCACCAGGCTCTCCTAGCCCTATCTGTCCACTCATAGGGGTGCAGTCCACTCTGCATTCGTCACGTCTTCCCTGTTTCCTCTATCTCCAGAATGCGGTCGACCCGGAAGTTCCGGTCTTCGTTCCGCTCCATGCAGAAGGCATGCATCCCCAGGTATGTTTTGCCCTGGTACTCCATCTCACCTATCGTCTGCGGTTTGATGACCCTCTTTGATTTCTCGTCGCTGGGCTTGAGATAGACTATTTTGAGCGCCGTCCTGTTCTTGATGGCCCTCTCGATCATTTCCACCTTATTGTCGAGGGGGCAGGACTGCTCCGCTTTACTGTACTGGTATTTGGTCAAGAAACTGACCACATTGAAGTCCATCCAGATATGTTTCTTCAGCAACGGCTTCGCCAGGACAACGCCCTCCAGCGAGGTGCACCGGCTCAGCGCCACATAGGCCTGGCCGTGGGCGAAGGTGCCCCGTCCGAAATCGACTATCACCCTGTCGAAGGTCTTTCCCTGGCTCTTGTGGATGGTGACCGCCCAGGCGAGCATCAGAGGATACTGCGTGAACTTGCCGACGGCCTCCGACTGCAGTTGCCCGCCCTCGACGAAGAAGTTGTAGACCTGCTCCCCGCTATTGTGCCGTACTATGCCGGCGATCTCTCCGATGCTGCCGTTGACCCAGCGGCCTCCGGCGTCGTTGTTCAGCATCATGACCTGCGCCCCGGTCCTCAGCTGAAGCTCTACCGCTGTGGGCAGGTACTCCTTGCCGAATTTGCCTTTAATAGTGGCGGTAACTGCGTAGAGGTCGCCGGGTAACTTCTCCAGACGCCTGCTGTTAACCTGCTCTGCCAGGTCGTTGGTCGTCGTCAAATAGATGTAGAGCTCGCCCGGCGGTGGCTCGAACTGTGGCAGGTACCGCTGGTTAAAGAGTTCCAGCCCTTCTTCGGAGATGGTCTTATTGCGGATGGAGTTGAGCAGGCCGATGAACTTCTCATCCTGCTGGCGATAGACCTTCTCCAGCTCTACGAAGTCCATCTCAAAAGAACCGAATACCTTTGCGCTATAGAAATACGGGGTGTCGTAGAGCGACCTGAAGACAGTCCTTTCGCTGCCGGCGACCACCGGCGGCAACTGGTAGAGGTCGCCGATAAATATCATCTGGACCCCGCCGAATGGTTTGCGGGTGGCAGGGCCGTTCAGTCGCAGGAACTTATCCACGCAATCCAGCAGGTCGGCCCGCACCATGGAAATCTCGTCGATGACGATGGCATCCAGCTTTCTGTAGATATTATCTTCGCTGTCTTCGAAACGGAGCCTCTTGACCGTCTCGACGGTGATGTTGGGCTTGAACCGGAAGAAGGAATGGATCGTTTGCCCCTTGACGTTCAGGGCGGCAACGCCGGTGGGGGCCAGGACCGCCACTTTCTTCCGGGTGGTCTGGCAGAAATAGCTCAGCAGCGTTGACTTACCTGTTCCCGCCCGGCCGGTGACGAAAACACTCCCGGCGGTATTCTCCATGATATCCAATGCCCGCTGGAACTTCTCGTTCAGGTCTATACGACGTCGTTTTTGTTTCATGTTCGCCACTACTGCCCGGCTTCAAGCCGCGCCAGGGCGGCGTCGAACTCCGATTTGAGTCGGTCCGCCTCAACGGAGAGTGTCGCCCACTCGTCCACCAGGCGCTGTATGCTCTCCTTCAGTTGGCGGTGCCTTTCGATCCGCGCCACCACCCCTGCCGAATCGGCATACTCCTCAGGCCGGGCGAACTGAGATTCCAGGCCATCGAGTTCGGTTTCCTGTTGAATCAATTCAGCCTCGACGAGTGTCAGGCGTTTCTTTACCGGACTGCTCTTCTCGCTATACTCATTTCTAAGTTCCCCCACCGCCGCCCTCCTCTGGCGCTGGCCCGGCAATGCGGTGGAGACTGCTGCCTGCCTGGGGCAAGCGGCTTTTGCCGGTGAGACCGGCTCCCCGGCGGCGGACTCCTTGTGATATTCAAAGCTGTCGTAGTCACCGGGGAAAACGCTGATCGAGCCATCCCTGACCTCGATGATCTTGTTGGCAATCTGTCTAATGAGGGTACGGTCATGGGTAATGAAGCACAGCGTGCCCTGATAGTCCTCCAGGGCATCGGTCAACCTTTCGCGTGAGGCGATGTCCAGGTGGTTGGTGGGCTCGTCCATGAGCAGAAAGTTAGCCGGCGTGGTCAACATCTTGGCGAGGGCCAGTCGCGCCTTCTCTCCGCCGGACAGCACGGACACTTTCTTCCCCACGTCATCGCCGCCGAACAAAAAGCCTCCCAGTATGGCCCGCAGTCTTTGCTCGGTTTCATTTTGCGCCGCGCGGCGGAGTTCCGCCAGCACCGTGTTGCCCGGTTCCAGGAGCTCAAGCTGATGCTGGGCGTAGTAAGCCGTGATGACGGCGAGGCCCAATCGTCGCTCGCCCCGCTCGAAGGGCAGCACCCCGGCCAGTATCTTAAGGAGAGTGGTCTTGCCGGCGCCGTTGGGGCCGACCAGCGCCACCCGGTCGCCGCGGACCAGAGACAGGTCGAGGTCGCGGTAGACCACCTTATCCCCATACGATTTGCTAATGTGGTGGAGGCCGGCGACCTCGTAGCCGCTGCGGGGTGGCTCGGGAAAGCTGAAGCGAATCTTTTTGGCCAGGCGCGGCACTTCCACCCGCTGTATCTTCGCCAGGCGTTTGATGCGGCTCTGCACCTGGCTGGCCTTGGTGGCCTTGGCGCGGAAGCGCTCGATGAAACGGGTTTCTTTCTCCACCCTCACGGCCTGGCGGTGGGCGGCGGCCTCGAGCGTCTCCAGTTCCTTCGCGCGAGCCGTCACGTAATCGTCGTAATTGCCGGCATAGACGGCGCCCATGCCGTTTTCGAGCGCGAGCACCCGCTTTATGACGCGGTTCAGAAAAGACCGGTCATGCGAGGTAAGCAATATTGAGCCCTGGTATTTGTTCAGATAGTCCTCGAACCAGAGTTGAGTCTCCAGATCAAGGTGGTTGGTCGGTTCGTCAAGGAGCAGCAGGTCTGGATTCTGGAGCAGTGTCTTGGCCAGCTCAATGCGCATGATCCAGCCACCGCTGAAGCTGGAGACCGGTTTCTGGAAATCGGCTTCACTGAAGCCCAGACCGCACAGGATCACCGCGGCGTCGTGTTCCAGGTCGTAGCCGCCACTGGCTTCGAAGCGGTGCTGTAGCTCGCCCAGTTCGGTGAGCAGCGCCGTCCGGACGTCGGCGCCGTCGCCTTCGGCCATCTCCGCCTGAATCACCCCGATGCGGTGCGCCAGCGTGTTGACATAATCGGCGGAGGCGGTGACTTCAGAAAGTAACGGACGTGTCGAGCGGTTGTCCACCTCCTGCCGCATGTAGCCGATGGTTATATCACGCCGTCGGGTAACACTGCCCTCGTCCGTCCGGTCGCGGACGCCGATGTGCACGCTCAGCCCGCTGAAAAGTGTGCGCTGGCCGAAAGACTTGGAGATGCCGTTCAGCGTAAGCACTGTAAAAATCTTCGCATTATCAATTTGGTTATCAGCTTATCCCCTTATTTCCTTGACCCGCCCCACCTGCCCGCTCATCAGGCGTACCTTGATGCCGTGTGGATGAGTGGGGGAGTTGGTCAGAATATCCTTAACTACACCCTCGGTGAGCTTGCTGCTTTGCTGGTCCGCCTTTAATACTATAGCAACCCTCATGCCCGGTTTGATTTTGACGCGCTGATTACCTTGCATACTGAGTCCCTTTCAATACTTGAAATGCACGAAAATCCTGCCGAAATTCTTATCGTCTTTCTCCAGCCGGTGATAAAGCTTCTTGACCTGCGGCTCTGCCAGAAAGCGCAATACGCGCTTCTTGAGCTGGCCTGAACCCTTGCCAGGGATTATCTCCACGAGCGCAATCCTCTTTTCCAGGGCTTCCGCGATGACGCGGTTGAGTTCGGCATCTATCACTGCGCCTCTATTGAAACATTCATGCAGGTCGAGGACAAGTTTAGCCACAAGTATAGATTACAGGATTGGAGGAAGAATGACTACTGGATGCCGTTCCATTTCGGGTTGTGCACTTCCATGGGGAAACTCGGGAGAGAGGCCGTGAGCCTCTGCTGAATTGACAGCCGGATGATATAGCGG
>JAENJB010000038.1 GCA_016844565.1 Dehalococcoidia bacterium | reverse complement strand
AGGCCCAGATACAGTCTTTCTACGACCCCTACCGTGTTAAAGCTCCTTTGAAGAGGACCAATGCCAAAGGGGTGTCTGGAGAATGGAAGGAAATCTCGTGGGATGAGGCCCTTACCCTGGCAGGCGAAAAAATTAAGGAGGTGCGCAAGAAGGACAAGAGGCTCCTCATCTGGCAAAAAGGTAGAAGTAAATCTGGTGCTTTCTATGACACCGCCTTCGTTAAGGCCAGCGGGGCCACCTACATGGGTCATGGGACTTACTGTTCTGACGCGGGTTACCGAGCACTGGAATACACTATCGGTCAGCATGGGGTGCTCCATCCGGACTTTCGCCACTGCAACTATCTTGTTAATGTGGGCTGGAACCTGACCAACTCAGGCGGGAACAAGTTCTGCTGGATCGTCTGGCCGCGTCAGTTCCTCGAGGCCAAGAAGCGTGGGATGAAGATGGTCACGCTCGACCCCAGGAAGCGGGCTGTGGGGCCTCATACTGACGAATGGCTACCAATCCGGCCGGGCACCGACCTGGCCTTCTTCCTTGCCCTCGCCAATGTCCTGGTGGAGAAGGGATTCATTGACAGGGAATATCTCACCAAGCATACCAATTCTCCCTTCCTGGTTCAGGAAAACGGCCATTTTCTCAAGGTAGCTGGCAAAGAGCAGGTATGGGATAACCTCTCGAAGGCGGCTGCAGCTCATGACGCGAAAGGCATCGAGCCGGCGCTGGAGGGCGACTTCAGTGTTGAAGGAAAGAAGGTGAAGACAGCCTTCCAGCTATTAAAGGAGCATGTAGCCAAATATACCCCGGAATGGGCGTCGGACATTTGCGGTCTCCCGGCCGAGAGCATACGGAAGGTTGGTGAAAATCTGGGTGAGAAGGCCATGATAGGCAGCACCGTTGTCCTGGAGGGAGTCAAGCTGCCGTACAGGCCAGTGGGCATAATGGCATATCACATGGCGCAGCAGGAATTGGGCTTCCAGTCCCTGTACATGATGGTAGTGGTCTTCATGCTCCTGGGCGCAATTGAAGCGGTTGGCGGGCTGAGGTCTGATACGGCGAGGAGTGTGCACAGCGGCTTCAAGGGGCTGGACAGCATCAAAATTAAGGACCCGCCCTATGATATCCTGCTCAAAGACAGCAAGTTCTTCCCCATCAACAGCGGCAATCCGTCAATCGCCGCCCTGACGACGCTGGACCCCAAGAAGTACGGCGTCGACTACACACCTGAGGTAATGATTATCCACTACACCAATCCCCTTCTCTCCTTCCCCAACCAGGCTGTATTCATGGAAGCCTACAAGAAGTACAAGTTCATTGCCGTCATTGACCCCTGGATGAGCGAGACGGCCGACTTTTTTGCGGATGTAGTTCTCCCCGCGGCCACCGTCGAAAAGTACGAGGGCCCTTTTACACCTGATGACCAGTATGTCGAGAGCAAGTCTTTGCGCTTGCCTCCGATCCCACCGCTATTTCAGTCAAAGGGTGACATTGACATATACATCGATCTGTGTGAGAAGTCAGGTATCCTCTTCGGTAAGGATGGTTACATAGACCAGATAAACGCTGCTCTGCCGTTGAAAGGTGAGTACCAGTTGCCTCTGGACAAGAAGCCAAATGTGAGGGATATCTTCGACCGCTGGGCCAAACAAAACGGCTTCGAGGGTGGTATCCGGTATTTCGAGGAAGGCAAGATGGCGGTCAAGGCCGCTCCGGCAAACAAACTGTATGCTCCCGCATGGAGCCCTCCTTATGGGGGCATTAAGCACCGCCTCTACGGAGAATCACTTCTAGGTTATCGCGAGGTGATGAAAGAGAAAGGCGCTCCCCAGATTTACTGGCAGGACTACAACCCTCTGCCTACCTGGAGAAGCCCTACTATGAACCAGTCGCCATCACAATATGACCTCTACCTTATCTCCCAGAAGAAGATTGAGTTCAAGCAGTCACGGACGGCTGTCATCCCCCTGCTTAATGAGCTGGACCCCCAGCAACGAGTAGAGATGAATGCTCAGACTGCAAGGTCCAAGGGCCTTCAGGATGGTGATGAGGTTGTCGTTGAATCCCACAATGCCGTAACCGGAGAGACCAAGAGCGTCAAAACCAGGGTGCAATTAGTCGAAAGCCTGCGCCCTGATACCGTATCCATGTCCCACCACTACGGTCAGTGGGTTCATCCTTGGGCCAAGGGCATCGGTCCCACCCCCAATTCGTTGTTCCCCACTGGTGAGGGTTACGTTACTTGCACGGCAGACCAGTCCTTTCATGTAAAAGTAAAGGTTACCAAGGCTTAGGAGGCTGATAATGCCCAAATATGGCATGACAATAGACCTGGAGCGGTGCATGGGATGCAGGGCATGCGTTGAAGCGTGCAAGGTCGAGAACAACACCGGCCAGAACATGTACTGGATGTATGTCTTCCGCATCGAGCGCGGGAAGTACCCTGATTCCTTCTGGTTCTTCATGCCTCGCCCGTGTATGCACTGCGACAATGCCCCCTGCGTCAAGGTGTGCCCCGTCGGCGCGAGGCACAAGCGCGAGGACGGCCTGGTGCTCACTGATTACGAGAGGTGCATAGGGTGTCGCTACTGTGAAGTCGCCTGCCCTTACAGCGTCAACTATTTCAACTGGAAGAAGCCGGCGTCCAACCAGTACTACACTTGGAAGGAAGAAAACATCTATGGCAGCGGCAAGGTAGCCTTAGTTACCGCAGGGGCGGTGCCTCCCTACCGCAACCCGGACCATGACAAACTCTACGGAATATCGAAGAAGCGTCTGGTATCCGGCGGTGGACATTCCAAGGGGGTCATGGAGAAATGTACCTTCTGCGTACATCGCTTGGAAAAGGGATTGCTCCCCGCCTGTGTGGCTAACTGCCCGGTAAAGGTGTTTACCTTCGGTGACCTCAGCGACCCCAAGAGTGAAGTCTCCAGGGTAGCGGCCGATAGAAGCGCTTTCAGACTTCTGGAGAATGCTGGCACCGAGCCGAGGGTATTCTACTTGCACGCCTCTGAGCCTGATCCCCTGGCGCGACTCGGCCTTACCGAAATCAGGAGGACCATCCGATGAGCACAAAGACTCAACCCGTATCCGCTTGGCAGCCTCGTGCAGGCGCAGGTTTCTATGTATCAGCGGTGATACTGCTGGTCGTTCTCGCCCTTGGCCTCTACGCTTACAGCCGCCAACTGGCTGAAGGTGAAATCGTCACCGGCATGCGGAGTATAGGCACTATGGGTGGAGCGACCTGGGGATTGTACATTTCCTTCGTGGTGTATTTCATCGGTATCAGCTTTGCTGGGATCACCATTGCAGCTTTAATTCGTCTTCTGAATCTCAAGACGCTGGCCCCACTGGCACGGGCCGCTGAGTTGCTTACCGTCATCTCTCTCATTCTCGGTGCATTGAGTATTGTAATAGACCTCGGGCAACCCCTTCGTGGTTTGAAGAACCTCTGGCTCTACGCCCGGCCGGCATCGCCCTTCTTTTATACCTTTTCCCTCGTTATCGCCGGTTATCTCTTCGCCAGCCTGGTCTACCTCTATCTGGCTGGCAGGGCAGATGCGGCTGCTCTGGCTACCAGAGGGCGGGGCCCTGTGTGGCTATATCGACTCTGGGCCGCAGGATACGAAGGTACTGCCGAAGAAAGGGAACGCCACTCCCGTACTCTCTGGTGGCTGGCACTGGCCATTATTCCTTTGTTGGTCCTCGCCCACTCTACTCTGGGTGTGGTCTTTGGCCTCCAGGTCGGCCGCCCCGGCTGGTTCAGCGCTCTTCAAGCGCCTGCCTTCGTCATTCTGGCCGGCGTTTCGGGCATAGGGATGCTCGTTGTTATCGCTGCTATCTTGAGAAGTGTGCTACGACTACAGGACCGCATTTCCCTTGACCAGTTCAAGTGGCTGAGCAACTTCCTCGGTTTCCTGTTGATCGCTTACCTCTATCTCTGGGGCGCTGAAATAAGCACCACAGCGTGGGTCTCACGGGCCGAGGAGAATGAGCTTCTGCGAGCTCTCATTTCAGGAGAGTATGCTGCACTCTTCTGGGTCACCGTTGCTCTCCTTGTTATCCCCTTCGTTATCCTGCTGCTGCAATTCCTCACCAAGCGCTACTCCATCCCCTGGATTGTTACTGCTGGGGTGATGGTCAATATCGCTGGCATGACCAAACGCTATTTACTGGTGGTGCCCTCCCAGACATATGGCACCTTGCTTCCTTACGCCGCTGGCTCCTACTCCCCCAGCTGGGTGGAGTATCTGATTATTCTAGGGCTCTTCGCTTTGGGGATCCTGCTGTACATGCTTTTTGTCAAGGTGTTTCCCATAGTACCGATTCACGAAACCGAATAAATAAGGGAGGTGTAATATGAGACGAAGCGTCACTACACTAACTGTTGTGGCGGGGGTAGTGCTAATGGTATCAGGATTATTACTTGCACTGCCTCCGACAAGTCTTCGTATGAGTCTCTTCCCCAAAATATATTCTTCTGTTGTCCAAGATGTACCACAAACATCTAATGGGTTCCTTCTGAGCGATCCGGGCATGCCATTCTCAGAAGTCCGACATCGGAGCCTGACCTGAGTCACGACGGCGAGCAGGCCCGCGCCCGCGCTCAGGTTTACCAGCTACTGGCCAGATCCTTCGCACAAGTACCTGATGAGGACCTCCTGGTCGTCCTCGCCATGTGGGTTTCAGGCTTGCTGACCTCCCCGGTCTTCCAGCAATTGCCCGAGGACATGAGAGCCAGTTTGATCTCCCTGGATGGACTAGTTCCCCTTCCCCCTGGCCCTCCACCGCCACAACTAGTTGAAGCCGCCGCCGTCGAGTTCACCAAGCTTTTCCGTGGCATAAGACACCTGTACTCACAACCCCCGCCCTATGAATCTCTCTACAGGGAGCAGTCCGCCATCGTCTTCAGTGAGACAAGCTCTGATGTAATCCAGGAATACCGCCGCTTCGGCTTCGCCCCCGGTGATACTCTCGGCAATGAGCCATCCGACCACATCGGTTTCGAGATCGAATTCGTACATCTCCTGTGCAAACTGGAGGCCGGGGCATGGGATAGTGAGAATATGGATGACGTGCGGCGTTTTCAGAGCGCCCAGAAAGAGTTTCTGGGCAACCACCTCCTCGAGTGGGTGCCCAAGTTCTGTGATGAGGTCATAGCTCGGGATTCCTTTGGCTTGTTCAGCGCCCTGGCGCGCTTCACAAAAAGCTGGCTCAATCTTGAGAGAGAGCAGCTCCTGGCAGGGGCCGGCGAATAGAGCTCGACGCCGCTATGCCACGGAGGGAGATTAGCCGCAGGGAGTTCTTGCAGTCCTTCGTGGGGCGCCGTCAACCCGTACCCCATGTAGACCAGGAACACTGCTACACTAATATGGGATGTTCCCTCTGTTCAACCGCCTGCCCTGTCGGCGCTTTGACGGGGAATAAGACTGCGCTCTCTCTAGACAGCGACAAGTGCACAGGCTGCGGCATATGTGTTTCTGTCTGCCCCTGGCAGGCTCTGCGGCTGCCTCCGTTCAATACCTCTGAAATAGAAGCGGAGCTAGGGGCCCTTCTCTCACAAGCGGAGGCGCTACCCATAACGGTTGTCTTCACCTGCCGATGCAGCCATACAGGATGGCGAAGTATGATGTCACCCTTGCCCGTCCCCCCCGGCACTGGGAGCACACCGCATCCTTCTCGCAACCATGAACAGCTGTCATTATGGGCTCAGGAGGGAAGAGCTCGTTCAGCGAGTTGATGTCGTTCGCCACATACTGGAGAGCTGGCATGACAACCCGGAAAGACTCCAAATCATCAATGTGGAACACGCCAAAGATGCTTCCAGCCAAACTCTGCCATGGCTGGACTGTGGGCAGGGTGGGAAACCAGTGTTCGCCGGTCTGGACCCCAGCCGAGCTAACTGGCAGCACAACCATCTCGGCTCATTACTGAGACAGATTGCTCTCCAATTGCCCCTCGCTCAAGCTCAGCCTCTTACTAACCGGCACGTACCACTCGCCATCGCACAAGTGGACACGAGCCTTTGTAGCCTGTGCGGCCTCTGCGCCGACCGCTGTCCGGCAGGAGCCATAACCGTCACCCGAGGGAGAGAGTTGGAGTTGGTCTTTCGATATGACAAATGCGTTGGCTGTGGAGCCTGTGAGAGTGTGTGTCCGGAGAAGTGTCTCCGGCTTACTCAAACCCTGGACCCTTCTCGTCTGCGCCTGGGAAATGAGCTTCTATGCCGCAGCGAAGCAGTAATCTGCCGCCTTTGCGGTTCCCCCTTCATCCCTCAAAGAGTAGCCGCCAGAGTTCTCCAGACGGCTTTCAGTGACAACGTGGCACTGGCAGACCGCATCCGGGACCTCTGCCCAACATGCAGGCCCATGACCTTCTTCCGCTGAACCGCCCCAGGCAAAAACATCTTCCGCTTCGCTCGCTCCCCTTGACAAAGAAGCTGGCCTATTCTACATTTACGCAGCACTCAAACGCATCCGTTACCCGCGTAAAACTTGGAAAGGAAGACTACATTGAGATTAGTGGTCGGGATTACTGGCGCATCCGGGGTGATCTATGGAATCAGGCTCCTCCAATCGCTCTCGCGGGTAAAAGATGTGGAGACGCACCTGGTAATCTCCGAGGCGGCCGAGGAAAACATACTCTACGAAACCGACTGGACGATAGATAAGATCAAGAGCCTGGCCAACTACACCTATGATGTAGCCGATATAGGGGCGGCGCCTTCCAGCGGTTCCTTCAAACGAGACGGAATGATAGTAATCCCCTGTTCAATCAAGACCATGGCAGCCCTGTCCATATCATATAACGAGAACCTGATTGTGCGTGCTGGTGACGTCACCCTTAAGGAAAGGAAGCCGCTTGTTCTTGTAGTACGCGAGACACCTTTCCACTCAGGTCATCTGGAGAGTATGCTGAAGCTATCCCGGATGGGGGCTATCATCATGCCCCCTATCCCTGCCTTTTACCACAAGCCCAAGAAGATTGATGACCTTATTAACCACTCGGTGGGGAGAGTGCTGGAGGTGTTCAATATTGAGCACAACCTGTACGAGCGCTGGACTGGCCTGCCCCACTGACCGCTTCAACTAGCCCCAACTGTCTCAGGTGGCCCTGATTTCCTCTCGCATGAACTTGATGTAGGCCAGGGCGAAGCAAATGATAGTTAGCACCAGGATGCTCAGAATCTGAGGCCACACCAGTAGGAAACTCTGGCTGAAGATGAGGGGGTTAGGCAACATGCCGGCGGGCGGTTGGGAAAGCAGTGTGCCCATACCGAGAGCTCTGAGCGACGGCGTTAGAAGACCAGCCATAGCCTCGGAGAAAAGCGTCGCTGGAGAGAAGCGGGTGATGAACTGAGCAGTATCCACGTACTGCATTTGCTCGGCTTCGGTTGAGAACTGGTCGACAGGCACGAGAACACCGGCTACGGCTTGAGCGATCATTCCGATAAAGAAGGTGAAGAATAGCCAGATAGCGATGGCTGCCAGGGCCGATGTGGCTGGACGGGAGAACAGCAAGGAAAGCAGGATTGCTAAAGCCAGCCAGAAGCCGGCGTAAAGAACGGTGACGAGAAAGAAGGTAGCCAGCCGGGCTATCTCCTCCAGCTCTGGAGCAACCCCGATCATCCTCAACCCCACACCTGACACAAGAAGAAGTATGCTCGCTAACAAGGTCGCGATAGTGAACAACCCAGCCAGGAACTTGCCATTGACCACCGAGTCCCGGTAAATGGGCTGTGACAGCACGCGGCTCAAAGTGCCGCTGGCCCGCTCGCTGTTGATGGCATCGAATCCGAAGGCTATGCCGATGATAGGAACGAACAGGGCCAGGAAGAACACAAACGAGGGCGGCACCCCTTGAGGCCCGGAAGCGGTGAAGAGGAGCAGGAACACAGAGGAACTCGCGCTGACCTCGCTCCGAATGAAATTAGCGGCGTTGTAGATAGCCCACCCGCCTGAGAGGTAAATTAGCGCCAGCAGGATGAGAAACCGCCGGCTGCTGAAATATTCGGCTATCTCTTTCCAGAAGACTGCTGCCAGTCCCGACATGACTATGCTTCCCTCACATATCTGCGGTAGATATCCTCCAGGGAATGTTCCCTGAGCTTCATCCCTTCGAGAAGTCCTCCACCGGCCACCACCACCTTCGCCACTTCAGACCGGACATCGCGGTCGCTCTCAACCAGGAGCCCATCATCCCTCTTCTCCGCGCTGAAGATACCCTCTATTTTCTGGATAGCCGGCAGAATGGCGGTCCCCAGTTCTTTCACCTTCACTTCTATCAGAAATCTCTTCCCTCTCTTGAGCTCCTCCAAGTTCCCTTCGCCGACCATCTGGCCGTGGGCCATGACCCCCACGCGGTGACAAATCTTCTCCACCTGTTGAAGCATGTGTGTGCAAAAGACTACCGTCATCCCCAGTTCACGATTGAGGCGCGTGATAAGCTCAAGCAGCTGGCTCACCCCTTCGGGGTCAATGCCTGCCGCCGGCTCGTCCAGAATCACCAAACGCGGAGCCTTCACCAGCACATCGGCAATCCCCAGCCGCTGCTTCATACCGTGGGACAGTTGTCCTACCCGCTTCTGCGCTACGTCTGCAAGCCCGACTCTCTTGAGCGCTTCCTTGATTCTTTCTGAAGCCGATTTTGGGGAGAGACCGTTTAAGTAGGCGGTGTACTTCAGATCCTCTTCGGCAGTCAACTCCTCGTAGAACCCAACCTTCTCCGGCAGGTACCCCACCTGCCGTTTCACTTCCAGTGGATGCCGCACGGGGTCATAGCCGCAGACCGAGGCTTCTCCAGACGTGGGCTCGGTCAGGCCGAGGAGCATCAGGATAGTGGTGCTCTTACCTGCCCCATTCGGTCCGAGGAGGCCGAAAATCTCCCTCTCCCGGACCTCAAGGTCCAGGGCTCGGACGGCCTGAAACGCACCATACGACTTGCTCAACTGGCGCGTCTTGATTATGGCGCCGTCTGACATCACCGCCTGCCGAACCGCCAGAAGACGAGGCCCAGCCCGGCGATAACCGCCAGGGCGATTATCACTCCGACCCATCCCCAGATGGTGGGCGTAAGAACCGTGACCCGAATTGCCAGCGTCTCACTGACATTCTCGGATTGGGAGAGCAACGTGATGCCGTAATCTCCGGCTATAGTCCGCTTAGGAGGCTTGATTACCGCCTCCACAGTCTGCACTCCGCCCACCGGAATCGTGTCGACAGTATCAGGCCGGAAGGTGATGCTCCATCCTTCAGGTTTGCTACTAGAAAAGGTGACCTTCTCCAGAGCCACCGTCCCGCCGTTTCTCAACGCGAGTGGGAAAATGTTCTCCTCTCCAGGACGAACGGAAGTGTTCAGCATTCCCCCCTCGGTGCTGAATACCAGGAGGTGACGGGCAGTCACCACCGCCTTCAGCTCCACCTTGCTCTGGAGCTTTCCAGGCGGCGATTCCATGGCTTCCAGCGTAGCTGTGTATTCGCCCGGCACCACGACATTCCCCCGCGGAGGAGTAATCTCAACGTCAATGCTATCAGGAAAACTCTTGAAGGCTTCGAGGCGCATTTGCCTGATATCGACTTCTGGTATACCACCCAGGATGCGGACATCCCAACCCTGAGGAGCCGTGGCCGAGAAGTTCACAATGGTGGACTTAGTACCGTCGTAGTTCAAATCTACTTTGAACCTGAATGTCGAGTCAGCCTTCCCCACTACTGAAGGGAACCGGGGACTCAGTGAAAATGTAGGTGGTTTCACCTCTTCCTGGGCTGAAGCCGCTAGCGGTATCACGAAGGCCATCAAGAGGAAACCAGCTACCAGTAGCAAACCCCATCTTTTCATAGCTTCCCTCAATCCATTCACGCAAAATTCGAGCCCGCGGGCCAAGCTCTTTCGATAAACCGACGCGGGCTCACCGATTGCCTGATTATATCACCTCAGCTAGCACTGTCAATAAGCGGCCATATGACTGTGCCAATCAGGAAAGCCCATCAGCCGCTCACTCGGCTAGCGAATCGACTATGGTATAATGAACTCGCCGAATACTCTTATGAAATAACGCTCCGGCATATAAAAGGATAGCACAATGCTGGGTAGATTGAATCAGCTACAGCGTCGCTACGACGAACTTGAACAGTTGATGGCCCGACCAGATGTGGCCACAGACAGAGAGCGCCTGATGACGCTGGCTCGCGAACGATCGAGCCTGGAGAAGCTAGTAGAGAAGTACCGGGAGTGCCAGGCGGTGGACCGCAGCCTCGCGGACACGACGGCCATGTTGCAGGGTGGCCTGGACTCGGGGATGGCGGCTCTCGCCAAGCAGGAAATCGCCCTGTTGGGGCAGAGACGCGATGCTCTGTTGGAGGAGATGAAGCTTCTTCTGGTCTCCCCAGAGCCAAATGACGAGAAGGACGTCATTGTGGAAATCAGGGCCGGTACGGGAGGGGAAGAGGCAGCGCTTTTCGCCGCCGACCTTTACCGCATGTATGCCCGTTACGCACAGTCCAGAGGCTGGCAAATTGAAGTCATCGACGTCAGTGGGAGCGGTCTCGGCGCCTTCAAGGAGATCATCTTCGAGATAAGCGGTAAAGGCGCATTCAGCAAGCTCAAGTACGAACGGGGGGTACATCGTGTTCAGCGTGTCCCGACCACTGAGGCGTCGGGGCGCATTCATACCTCCACGGCCACCGTGGCCGTCCTGGCCAAGGCAGAGGATATCGAGGTGGATATCAGACCGGAGGACCTGAAGATGGATTTTTACCACGCTTCTGGTGCGGGGGGGCAAAATGTGAACAAGTTGTCCACGGCAGTTCGCCTCACCCACCTCCCCACGGGCATCGTCAGCACCTGCCAGGACGAGCGCTCTCAGCTTAAGAACCGTCAGAAAGCCATGGCTGTCCTGCGGGCCCGTCTCTTCGACATCCAGCAGCGAAAACAGAGAGATGCTATCACTGAGCAACGCCGTTCTCAGGTGGGGACAGGCGACCGCGCTGAAAAGATCCGTACCTACAATTTCCCACAGGACAGGATCACCGACCACCGCCTAAACATGACTTTTCATAACCTGCCACACATAATGGAAGGCAACTTGGACGAGCTTATTGAGGCTCTGGCGGCTGCCTACAGGGGACGGCAACTGGAGGAAGCCACCGCTTGACGCTCAAAGAGGCCTTAAACCGGGCCACCAGCGCTCTAGCCGCTCACCACATCTCTGATGCCTCCCACGACATCCAGCTTCTTCTCCGCCATGTACTACAGATAACCCAGGCCCAGCTTTATCTCCAACTGGAAGAGGAATTGGCTCCTCCCGAGTGGGAACGCTTCTCGTGTCTGTTGGAGCGCCGTCTCCGGCACGAGCCGGTGGCCTACCTCGTCTGCCATCAAGAGTTCTTTGGCCTGGACTTCTACGTTGATCGCCGCGTCCTTGTCCCGCGGCCGGAAACCGAGTTGCTGGTGGAAATGACTCTCGACTTCGCTCGCAGCCACTCCGCAGTCAGGCCTATCATCATAGCCGACATCGGCACGGGCAGCGGTGCCATCGCCATCAGTCTGGCCACGAATCTGACCAATGCGCGCATATGCGCCACCGACCTTTCAATCCAGGCTCTGGAGGTCGCGGCTATCAACAGGGCCCGACATGGTTTGGACAACCGCGTTGTTCTGCTTCAGGGCGACTTATTGGCCCCCCTTCCTGGGAACGTAGACCTTATAGTGGCCAATCTGCCTTATGTCATGGAGCCAGAGCTTCAGACCATGGCTCCGGAGATTCGCTTCGAGCCTCGGGAGGCACTCGATGGGGGCCCGGATGGGCTGCACAGTATACGCCTGCTGCTGCACCAGGCACACGAACTGCGGCAGCCCCGGCGCTGCCTGCTGCTTGAGATAGGGATGGGCCAGTCGGAAGAGGTCCTGAGACTGGCGAGAAATCACTTTCCCGAGGCTGATATCCAGCCGCATCGGGACCCCGGTGGTATCGAGCGCGTGGTGACCATCACTTTTCCAGTCTGACTCCCTCTGGCAAAGCCTCTTACATCTGCTGGAACAATGTCCGGCATCGCAACGAGGTTACGCAATCTCTCATTCCTTTCTTGACACAAAGCCTTTCGTGATGATACATTTCACAGTCTGCTCGCAATCAATCCACCCATGGACGAAATTGTGTCTAGGAGCTGAACCGCGATGAACATGATTGTCTGCGTCAAACAGGTGCCCGACCCGGAAGCTCCGCCAGCCTCTTTCAAGGTAGATTCTGCCACCAACAAGGTCATTCCTCCTCCCGGCGTGAAACCGGTGCTCAGTCCCTTCGATGAACAAGCAGTCGAAGCGGCTTTGCGTATCAAGGATGCCAAAGGCGGTAAAGTTACCGTCGTCAGCCTCGGCAACAACCTTGTCCGCGATGTAGTCAAGAAGCCTCTGGCCATGGGAGCTGACGAATTGGTTCTTCTTGAGGATGCCGCTTTCGAAGACAGCGATAGCTGGTCCACCGCCTTCGCTCTGGCCATGGCCATCAGGAAGATAGGCGCTTTCGACCTTATCTTCTGCGGCCGTCAGGCATCGGACTGGGATGCCGGCCAGGTGGGCTCCGGTATCGCCGAGATTCTCGGGATTCCGAGCGTAACTATCGCCCGGAAGGTAACAGTGGCCGATGGTAAGGCGCTGGTGGAGAGAGTGACCTCGGACGGCTACGAAGAGGTTGAGGTGCCTTTCCCGGCTCTCGTTACGGTCAGCAACGAACTGGGCGAGGCGCGTTATGCCGCCCTGAAAGGCATCATGGCTGCGGCCAAGAAGCAGCCGATAGTGTGGAAGCCAGCCGATATTGGGGTCAATCCCTCCGAGGTGGGCGCCGCCGGGAGGCGCACCCGACTGCTCAAGCTGTTCCAGCCGGTCAAGGAGGGGAAGTGCGAGATTGTGGCAGGGGAGAATCCTGCCGATGCCGCAGCGAAGCTGGCTCTGAGATTGAGAGAAGCCAAGGTAATTTAGGAGAGCGACAATGGAAAAAGGCGTTCTGATATTCGTGGAGGCGCAGGGGGCCAACGTATCTCCGATGGCCGGGGAATTGCTCGGTGCCGGTAAGAAGCTGGCCGACGTCCTTGGAGAGGAGCTGGCAGCCATCATTGTCGGAAACCAGGTGGCCTCTTCACCACCGGAGGTCATCGCCTGGGGGGCGAAGAAGGTGTATGTGGTTGATGACCCCATCTTGAAGGACTACCAGACGGATGCTTACGTATCGGCCATGGAGCAGGCATTGGGCCAGATACAACCACAGGTCGTCCTGATGGGCCAGACAGAGATAGGACGCGACCTGGCCCCTCGCCTCGCCTTCCGGTTAAAGACCAGCGTCTCAATGGACTGCACGGAATTGGCCATTGACCCGCAGACCAAGCTCCTCCTGCAAAGCCGTCCGGTCTACGGCGGCAATGCCCGGGCCGTGTTCACTTTCTCCACCAAGCCCCAAATGGCTACCGTCAGGGCCAAGAGCATGGAGCCGTTGGCTAAGGACCCATCAAGGCAGGGCGAAACCATCCCGATCAAAGTAGACCTGAAGCCAGCCCAGATAAGAACGCGGCTGGTCAAGAGAGTGAAGGAGGAGGTGGCGGGGATCAAGCTGGAGGAAGCCCGTGTGATTGTGGCCTGCGGCAGGGGGATGGCCGGCGCGGAGGGTTTCAAGCAACTGGACGCTCTGGCCAGACTTTTCAAAGGAGCCGTCGGCGCTAGCCGTCCTCCAGTGGACAACAACTGGATCCCCAGCAGCCAGCAAGTGGGCCTCACCGGCAAGATTGTGACGCCAGAGGTCTACATCGCTGTAGCCATCTCGGGGTCGAGCCAGCACATGGCGGGATGCTCTGGTGCCAAGACCATCGTGGCTGTAAACAAGGACCCGGAGGCCAACATCTTCAAGGAGGCCCGTTTCGGCGTGGTTGGAGACTGGAAACAGGTTTTACCCGCCTTTATTGAGAAGATCAAAGAACTGACGGGCAGCTAGTGTAGTGCTTCCTAAATAGCGTTAGTTATGGTATAATGCTGGTATGAGAACCAGCAAACGAATAAATGTGAGTGACAATGATCGGGCACAATT
>JAENJB010000037.1:10186-18589 GCA_016844565.1 Dehalococcoidia bacterium | reverse complement strand
ATGACTTGGTCGAAGAGATTAACTGGCGCCACCAGCAGCCTGGTTGGAAACCGATAATCTACCTGAGGGAGCACATCTCACCCGCCGCGTTACTCGCGTATCATAGAATCGCCCACTTCTGCGTCGTCAGCTCCCTGCATGACGGCATGAACCTGGTAGCCAAGGAGTACGTCTCCGCTCGTTCCGACGGGGACGGAGTGCTTATCCTCAGCCGCTTCACGGGCGCCGCGAGGGAGTTGACCGACGCCTTGCTGATCAATCCGTGGGCCATTGACGAGTTCGCCAGGACCATCAAGGATGCGGTTGAGATGCCGCCGCAGGAAAGGCAGAGGAGGATGTCGAAAATGCGGGAGGTGGTGCAACAGAATAACATCTACTGCTGGGCAGCTGATATCCTCTCTGAAATGGTGAAGTTTGAAATCGGGGTGGCGTGATTGCGCTATCTGTTCGAGTCTTGGGCGGAAACCGCCTCGCGAATCAGGAAGGCTCGTCATATACTTTTTCTGAGCGATTTCGATGGCACGCTTACACCAATTGTCGAACGACCGGAGGACGCGGTCATGCCCGAGCAGGTCAGGGGCTTGCTTCGCTCTCTGGCGAAGAACCACCACTATACGGTGGGAATAATCAGCGGCCGAGCTTTGCTGGACTTAATGATACGGGTAGATGTAAGGGGCATTATTTACGCAGGCAATCACGGGATGGAGATCTATGGGAAGGGCGTAAGCTTCGTAGAACCTGTGGCGGAGGGAATGCAGTCCCTCCTGCGTGTCTTGCATCATGCTCTGTCCATTGCCTTGAAAGGCATCAAGGGAGTCATTGTAGAAAATAAGGGCCTTTCCTTGAGCGTCCATTACCGCCTGGCGGAAGAAAAAGAACATCAGCGCATAAAAGATATCTTTGAGCATGTGAGTGGACCACTGCATGCCGGAGGCGGGATAAAGGTTACCTTTGGGAAGAAGGTTTACGAGGTGAGGCCTCCTGTAGCATGGAACAAAGGGAAAGCTGTAGAATGGTTAGTAGCAACACGTGGCGGCGACCGTTCAAAGGGAGATGCCTGGCCCATATTCCTTGGGGATGACCTCACCGATGAGGACGGTTTTGCCGCAGTCAAAGAAAGGCAAGGGTTATCTGTGTTTGTCGGTGACAAGGCAGTAGCATCCGAAGCCGACTACTACTTACCCTCACCCAAAGAAGTAGAACTCTTGCTGAGAAGACTGACTGAGATAAGGTAGGAAACGTTACCTATGAACTGGTTAGACATAATCATACCTCTAATGGTGGCCCTTGCATCCGTCGTGCTGGCCTTCTGGGCAAGGCGAGTGCTGTTCGAAGCTTTCACTCGATGGGCACAAAAGGTCAAGTGGCAAGGGGCCAATATCGTTACTGAATCCACCTACGGAGTATTCCATCTATGGCTGTTGCTCCTCGGCATCTATGTGGCCCTCCGTGTTTCTAAGCTATCTTCAGGACTGGTAACCTTCCTGGGCCAGCTTTTCGCCTCCCTGTTTATTATTTCCTTAGCCCTGGTGGTCATAAACATCACTCAGAGAATGCTACAGCTTTTCTCAGGAAAGAGCAGGCTCCCAGAGGCCTCAATTACTGTCCTGTACAACATTATCAGGATTGCTATAGCCGCAGTAGCCATCTTGATATTCCTCGATATCTGGGGTGTCCCGGTAACACCAATCCTGGTGGCTATCGCCGCTCTGATCCTGGTAGGGTTGGTAGCCTTGCGCGACACAATGCCCAACCTATTTGCCGGTTTCCAGCTAGCTGGCGAAGGCAAGATCAAGGAAGGAGATTTCATCAGGCTGGAATCGGGAGAGAAAGGCTATGTAGTAGAGATGAATCGCAGCACTACGGCGATAAAGACTCTTTCCGATGAACTCTTGCTCATACCCAACAGTAAACTAATTCGCACCACTGTTATTAACTACGGTCGGCCGCTCAAACAGGCGAAACAGCCCTTCCACTTCTGTTCACACCTCCATCTCCATGAGCTAACCGGTCTCAAGGCCACCAACCTCAGAGAATTGGTCAACGTCCTTAAGAACGTCCCTGATTCAGTCATCTATTATCACACTCACAATTTTCTTGAGGAGCAGCAATATCTCACCCCTGCCCCTCCCAACGATTTTGCCCCCTGGGTAAGCGATGTTCTAGGCGATGAGATACTAGGAGAGAAGCTGGCCAGCATAGATACGATTGCCTTCCCCACTCTCTCATCGCTAAAAACTAGGATAGTCAATGTTATAGAAGAGCATATAGGGCAATCAGTTGATCTGAGAAAAGCCCCTGAAGGCAGGGAGTTCTACTTCTTGAAATCCTTGGGCGTCGTGACCTCCACCAACTACGTGGCCCATGACTTGAGAGAATTCATCGAGGTGTTGAGACAGATTCCGGCCAATTCTCTCTACTTCCATATTTTCGAGTCCCGGCTCAGGTTATCGAAAGGAATGAACGACTTCTCCATCTGGCTGGCCGATAGCCTGGAGGAAAAGGACCTGGCTGATGCCATCGCCCAACTCGACCCCTACCACTACACTCTCGAAGGCCTGAGGTCTACCGTAATACAGTTGATTGAGAAGCGCATCAAATGAAGATACAAGACTATATCCCTATTGTCGGCCGCAGCACTATAGAGGAACTATATCTGCTGGCTGAGAAACTGAGCGGCAAGGTGGTTCTGAATGTCAACTCCACCTTAACCGGCGGAGGCGTCGCCGAGATTCTCAACCGGATGGTCCCTCTGTTGAACCAGTTGGGGGTGGATGCCCGGTGGGAGGTAATCAAGGGCAATGACCGCTTCTTCCAGGTCACCAAGAAGTTCCACAATGCCCTGCACGGATTGAGAGAGGACATCACTCCCGAGGACTTTGACGTCTTCGCAGATGTCAGCCGGAAAAACATTGATGAGGTGAAGCTGAACGGCGACGTTTTCTTCATCCACGACCCCCAACCAATAATGCTGGTCAACAAGAGAAACGAAGTCGGGGGCAAGTGGCTCTGGAGATGCCACATCGATATCTCGCATGCCGAGGAGAAAGTCTGGAGGTTTCTCAGAGACTTCGTGGTGAAATACGATGCAGCTGTCTTCACCGCGCCCAGCTTCAGTCGGGAACTGCCAGTAAGGCAGTTCATGATTGCCCCTTCCATTGACCCCTTGAGTGACAAGAACAGAGACCTCCCCACCGACACGATAGAAGCCATTCTTGCCAAGTACCACATTGGTAACGAAAAGCCGATAGTGACCCAGATTTCCCGCTTCGACCGCCTGAAAGACCCGGTAGGAGTGATTCAAGCCTTTGAACAAGTCCGCAGGAGCTTCGACTGCCAGCTCATCCTGGCAGGCGGTTCAGCCACTGACGACCCCGAGAGTGAAGAGGTTCTCAAGGAAGTCGAGGAAAGAGCGGGCGGCAACCCCGACATCCATATCCTAACCATACCACCCAACAGCGACATGGAAATCAATGCCCTGCAGCGAGCGTCTACCATCATCGTGCAGAAGTCGCTCAGGGAGGGCTTTGGACTGACGGTGACGGAGGCTCTATGGAAGGCCAAACCGGTGGTAGCCACGGCTGTCGGTGGTATTCCGCTCCAGGTTAGGAACAAATTCACCGGCCTCATAAGCCATGGCATCGAAGGTACGGCCTATGCTATCAAGCAGCTTCTCAGCAATCCGGAATATGCCAGGTCGCTAGGTCAGAACGGCCGTGAGCATGTGAAGCAGAATTTTCTGATTACCCGCCACCTGGCGGAGTACATGCTGCTCTTCCTGGCCCTTGGCCGCCAAGAAGAGATAATCTATCTGTAGGTCTAACCAGCCTTTTGTTCTCGTGGTAGACCCAGGCCGCGGATGGCGATAATATTCCTCTGAATCTCGGAGGTCCCGCCAAAGATGGTAGTACCCAGACAACTGAGATACCAGTGGCCGGCCACGCCGTGCAGGGCGGACCACTTGCTTTCCTCTTTCAACAACCCGAAGAGGCCGGTGACTTCCATGCCGACACTGGCAGCGTGCTGAAGCACCTCCGAGGAAAACAGCTTGGACATGGCCGCTTCGGTATGGCTATCCTTCCCTTTGTCCTGAAGCAACGCCAGCCGGTAGGTGAGCCAACGGGCCACCTCCCCTTCGATGAATACTTCTGCCAGCTTGTGACTCAGCCGTCGCCGCGTGGCAGCTGCCACGCGGCTTCCCTCATCCCGCAGATAACCGGCCAGCATATCCACCAACCGTCTCGTAATGGCAACCAGCTCGATGAGGAGAGACCGTTCCGAGGTCAGGATGTTGTTGGCGAGCAACCAGCCCTGGTTCTTCTCACCCACCAGATTGGAGCGGGGCACCTTGACGTCATTAAAGAACACCTCGTTCAGACTCCGGCCGCCACTGATCCCAAGCAGGGGATTCGCATGGATACCCGGGGTCCGCATATCCACCAGGATCAGGCTAAGCCCCTTGTGCTTGGGCACATTAGGGTCCGTCCGCGCCAGCACGAAGCACCAGTCAGCGCGATGGGCGCCGGTAGTCCAGACCTTTTGTCCGTTGATGATGAAGTAGTCTCCTTGCTCCACAGCCCTGGTCGTCAGTGAGGCCAGGTCGGAACCAGAGTTGGGTTCACTCAACCCCTCACACCAGAAGCGTTCCCCCTGCGCCAGGGCGGCCAGGTGTTCCTTTTTCTGCGCATCGCTGCCGAAATGAATCAGCGCCGGAGCCAGCATGCCCAGACCTATCGGGTCCTTGCCCGGCGCCCCGTGGTAGGCCAGTTCCTCGATGAGGATGAACTCCGAGATGCCCGAGGCTTGCTGGCCCCCATATTCTTTGGGCCAGCTCCGGTTCAGCCACCCCTTTTGGGCCAGCTTGCGGGCCATGACCTTGTTAAGAGACCACATCTCGTCGGTGGAATAGGTGTCTTCAGCCGCCCAGATGACCGGCATTCTGGATATCCGGGGCATGTTTTCCTCTATGAAGCAGGCAACCTCGGCGCGAAAGGCTTCTTCTTCCTTCGTAAACCTGAAGTCCATGTTTACCTCTGACTACCAGTCCTTCTTAACCCAGGGACACTCCCGCTCGATCTTCTCATCGAACTCGAAAGGCCGCGGCGGGTTGGAGAGATAACCCGGGTCGAACATCTCCTTTATCTCCTTCAGCAGGATATGATGGTCTCCATAGGCTGGACCGGTAATGCCCACAGGCCCGTAGCTCATCTGCATCCCGGAGTAGCAGCCTTCTTTGACGTCCTGCTTCACCGCATCCACATAGAAGTTGTCTATCCTATGCGAGACCTTTGGGTCGGAGGTAGCGTCAAACTCTACCAGGAACTCGTTGTAGCCTTCATGTCCGAATGAGCTTATCTGAAACCAGCCGGGATCTCCGTAGTCATCCACGGCTCCCTCGAGATACTTCTTCTTCAAAGCAGCAGCATCTCGCCCGCTCTTGAGGGCATGGTCGAGGCTGTCCACATTTATCTTCACCGAGATGTAACCACCTGCCGACCACCACATCCCCGCGCTGTCTGCATTCTTGATCCAGGACTCGTCGGTCTGCTTGGTACGGCGCAGAGTGCCGCCGGTTTCCGTAACAATATCCGTCAGCACCCGCTCTTCATACTCCACCTGCTTCTCCGACGTATAACCAATGATCACCACGAGGAGGATGGTCTCGGTATTTTTCTGGAGATCCTCCTTCGCCCCTTTCCACAGCTCCCAGAAGTGCTCCTTCGAGGTTGAGCGGGCCCGGTAACGCCACATCACCGGTACCTTGGTGATGGCCGCTCCTATCTCCGCTTTGGATACCTCTCGCATCGCCTTTACCAGCGAGGGCTGATCCGGGTAGGTAATGTTATATCTCCGCATTCTCTTGGTGGGTAGCTCCAGGGTTGTGTCCGGAGAGATGCCCGTCGGAACCAGCCTCTCCGGTTGGAAGGGATAGAGCTTCACGGCAGCCTTGGTGAAGATGCCCAGCCCACCCTGCCAGCCCTGCGGACCGCGCAGGATGCCGCGCAGGTCGGGCCCCGGGCCTTCACCCCAGAAGTACTCCTTCAACATCGACGCCGAGCCCAGCTTCAGTATCTCCCCATCGGGCATCACCCACTCCACCCCCAGGATACGCCGCTGGGGGCCGCCAATGCGATAGTTCAAGGGAGAGTAGCCGGCGCCGGTAACATTGTTCACCACGGACACCTGAGCGCCGCCTCCGGGGACCATCATGTAAAGTCCCCGCTTCATAGCCTCGTGCTGGAGCTGGGAGAAAATGACATAGGGCTCACAAACCGCATACATATTCCGGTCATCTATCTCAATCTTATTCATCCGTTTCAGGTCAATGGAGATAACGTTCTCCCTGTACGGGCCGCAGGAATTGAACCAGAAGGTGCCCACCGGGACAAAAGGAGTCTTGTAGCGGTTGGCCAGCTTGACTATGCTCTGAACCTCTTCAGTGCTGCCTGGCAGGACAACGCAAGCCGGCTTCAGATTGCCCCTTCCAAGGACTATGTCCTTGCCATACCCACCCCTTGCATAGACTTGGCACACCACCGGGTCCTCCGACACGTACTGGGGCCCTACTATGGACTCCAGCGCTCGTATTGTTTCTTTTGGTAAACTCATTTTATCCTCAGGCCTCCTTTCCTTGTGAGAGAGCCTTTACCATCAGTTCGGCGATGTCGTAGACCTTCATGTTATCTCCACTCTTCTTGATAGCATCGGTGAAGTTAGCCTTGCAGTGGGGACATGCCAGCACCAGGGTATTGGTGCCGGCGGTCTCTTTCGCCTCGGTCAGCCTCTCTTGGGCAGTCCATAATGCGAAGTCATTCAGGCCTTCCCGAACACCACCCCCCGCCCCGCAGCAAAAGGCGTTCTCCCGTGTTCGCTGCATCTCCACCAGTTCGAGGCCGGGAATAGCTCCCATGATATTTCGCGGCTGCTGATACACGCCGTTGGTGCCGCGGCGCCACTGCTTGGGGGGCTGAAGTACCCCATACTGGCCCCGAGTGCCCTCCCATTGGACCCACGGTTCACTCATCCGGCTCAGGTGACAGGGGTCGTGATAGGTGACTCTCATGGGCAGCGGTTTGTTCAGCTTGATGGCCCCATTCTTAACCAGCGGTTCCATGAACTCGGTCAGGTGTACCACCTGATAGGGCATGTCCGAGGTTGACTTACCAAGCAGCTTGGGGTATTCCACTTTCAGAGCGGTGAGGCACTCCGGGCAACTTGTCAACACCGTCTTGGCGCCGGAGGCCTTGATGGCATCGATATTGTGCTGCGCCACCTTCAGGGCGAGTTCCGTCTGCCCGGTGGTGAACAGCATCTGACCGCAGCACCACTCCGACTCACCCAGCACCGCGAAGTCGACACCGGCTGCTTTCAAGAGCTTTACCGTCGCCTGGGCCGTCTCGCTTTGGGTGTAGGCCGGGTAACAACCGGCCCAATACAGCACGTCTGCTTTGGCAGCGGGCTGGATACCCGACGGCATCCAGGAAAAGCGCTCCTTCTTCCGGCTGCCGAAGATATTCCACGTGCTCTCGATGTTGCCGGCAGCCTTCTTGTGTCCTGGCAGCGGCCCCTTACCTTTATCAACGACCCTTTGACGCAGCGCCATCAGAGTGTCCTGTATCTCCAGGTCAAGGTTTCGTTTGCAGCCGACGTCGCAGGCGCCGCAGAGCTGGCACTGGAACACCGCATCCACGAAAGAGGGGGTTATCTCCAGTTCACCGTCCATCAGGCCGAGAGCCAACTGTAGCCGGCCGTACGCGGCATAGGGATCGAATAGGTAGCGCGCAATGGACGGACACTTCACCCCCCAGCGGGGATGGCCCATATAGATGTGATCCACCCACTTACACCCTCCGCAGCGAATGCACCTGTCAGCGTCGTAGCGATGGTTTTCCAATACTAAGGCCACTGTCCTTCTCCTTTCCCTAGAAACAAAGATTGCCGGGAGCCATTATGTTGTTGGGGTCCAACCACTTCTTGATTTTCTTGAGCACCGTGGCATAGGCGGCAGCCCGCTCATACACCATGGGCGCCAGTTCGCCGTATGGGCGAGTGTAGAGAGCACCTTCCTTCAGCATTGCTTGTGCTGCTTCGCCGTACAGCGTACGGATTCGTTCCCGTTCCTCCATATCATCAGGGGAGTGGTACAGATTGAACTCGAGATGGCAGGCGCGGCCGCGCTCCAGGGGTTGAAGGTAGCAGCCAAGCTTGTCCAGCGAGTACGAATGGCGCGGGGCGAGGGCAGTCATGATACCGGCAAACGTGTTTACTTTGTCCAGAGTAGTGATGAAGAACAGGTCCTGGAACGACCCCATCATGCCCCGTTTCCAATACGTCTTCCCGTCTGGCCACGGCCAGCGGAGCATCTCCATCAATTTCCTCTCCACGCCGGCGGCGCCGGGCAAT
>JAENJB010000037.1:0-10130 GCA_016844565.1 Dehalococcoidia bacterium | reverse complement strand
CGTAAGCTACCCTCTCCTCCGGTCTGCGCCTCCCACCAGAGAGCACCACCACGAGCGTCCATGCCGGCAGAGTCCTGGCGAGGGCCTCGTAATCCGCCGGCCATTTCTCCGCCAGCAGTGAGGCCAGGTTGACCCTGTTAAGCAGGAAGCACTCCCGTCCGATGGTCTGTCTCTCCAGCCGGTAGAGAGGCTGAATGGCGTCTTCCAGATTCTTGAAGGAAGCGAAAAGCATCTTATTCACCTTTGGCCGGTACTCCGTCTTGACCACAGCCCAGGTGACAATGCCCATGGTCCCCTGTGCACCCTGGAAGAGTCGGAAGAGGTCAAGTCCAGGCCCTTCAGGGTAAACGCCGGCGGAAGCTGCGCCTTCAAAAACGCCCTTCACGCTGGCGGAACCGCTGCGATAGACCCGTCCGTTGGGAAAAACCGCCTCCAGGGTAAGCAAGGGTTCGCCGTACTCATACATGCAGTCAACCAGGGCTTCGCGCTCTAGAAGGCTAGTAACTACCGACCGCTCCGCCTGTGGGAAGAGCGGCGTCAGGGTCATGTAGTCCTCCCGGGCCAATTGGGGCAGCAGCTGTCCCCAGGTGACACCGGCCTCGACCCTGACCGCGCTATTGGCCTTGTCCACCGGATATATCTTGTTCATTCTCAAGAGGTCAACGACCACACCACCCTGGTTTGGTATGATGGTCCCGTAAAGGTGAGTCCTTGAGCTGCAGGGAATGAGGGGAATGTGCTCCTTGTTAGCAAGCCCCACTATATCCTTGACCTGCTCGGTTCCCACCGGCTGAACTACGTAGCTCGGCATGGCCGGCTTCTTCAGGGAATGGTCCTTCGAATAGGGCCTCAGCACTTCGGGGTCATCAAAGACGAACTCCTTGCCGACAATACCCGCCAACTCGCTCTTGATGCTCACGCTATTAACCTCCTGAAGTTAACTAACCCGCGAATAAGACTACTGGCCTGGTCGAGTTCAGTGGCAACAGTAACCTTAGGCCTTGTAGACCTTGCACAGCAACGCCCTTAGCGGCCACCCACCACTGAGCTTGTTGCAGTGGTCGGGGTCGTCATCAGTGCAAACGTTGATATTGGATTCCCACACCCCATGCAAGCCGGGCTCCGCGCCTGGCATTTCGGGAAACCACCAGCCATGCTGGGCGTGGACCACCCGGGGGTCGATTCCCTTGAACAACTTGGCCCTTTGCTTGATCCTCCCCCGGGGCGTCTCAATCCAGACCCAGTCACCCTCAACGATACCCAGAGGGCCTGCCGTATCCGGATGCAGTTGCATCAGCGGGTATGGATGCCTTTTCCTGAGGGAAGTTATCTGACGGTGCTCGGAATGATAGAATGGATTGTGTCTCCCGCCGGTAGTCAGCACCAGGGGATAGTCCGCGGTCAACCCGGGTGTGCTGACCGGGCTTTCACAGGGCTCCTCGTATTGCGGGAGGGAATCATAGCCAAGTTTCTCGAAGATAGTAGATGAGAGCTCGACCTTGCCCGTGGGCGTACCAAAACCCGTCTGCTCGTATCTCCGGTATCCCCCGGGGGCAGCGTCATAGCCGCCTTTCTCTGTGATGAAATCTTTGAATGTCGGAGCCAGAGCAGCCAGGCGGTAGCTATAGGCCTCCTCTAGACTCTTCCAGGGCCACTCGTCGCCCTGCCCCAGCCTGACACCCAACTCCCTGTAAAGGTCGAAGTCGGCGGCCTCGCATGCATGCACAAACCGGCCAACGCTCCAGGCATCCCAGATGGTCGGCCTCTCAAGCCACGAGGCAGCCGGAAGAACGTAGTCCGCCAGTTGGGCGCTGGGAGTTAGCCAGAAGTCCATCACCGCATACAAATCGAGGCTTTTCAACGCCTGGTACACGAGCTTCGTGTTGCCCTGCGTCACCATCGGATTGCTGGCCGTAGTTATCAGCGCCCTGACAGGGTACGGCTTCCCGGTGACCATTGCCCTATAGACGGTAGGAGCATGGCCGAAGCTGGAAGTATTGATGGTTCCACAAATCTTACCCCACACCCTCTTAACGTTGGGCTCAATCATGTTGAACCCGGGCCACGCCATCAACCTGAACCTGTCCGACCCAAGCTGTTTCTTCCATTGCCCGGGCGAGAGCCGTTCATAGAGCTCCATCTCGCCAGCGGACACCTGACCCGGGTGCGGCCCGCTGAGGAGATCGCCTCCCTTAACGTCCAGATTGCCGGTGATAGCGGGAAGGATGAAGCGGGCGTGGAGGGCCTGGATCGAATTCGAAAGGTGCTCGATTCCCATGCCGTTGAAGGAGGCTGCCGGCTTCAGAGTGGCGTACATCCTGGCTGCCTCCCTGATCTTGTCTGCCGGCACCCATGTGATGTCAGCGACCCTTTCGAGAGGATACTGCGCAGCCCTCTCCTTCAGCTTGTCAAAGCCATAACACCACCGCGAGACAAACTCCTTGTCGTAAAGCCCTTCCGAGATGATGACATTGATCATACCCATGGCCAGCGCGGTGTCGGTACCCGGCCTCAGCTGGAGCCAGATGTCGGCTCGCTCAGCGGCCCCTACCCGCCGGGGGTCGACAGAAATCAGCTTCGCGCCCTTCTTCATGGCCTCCAGGGTAGCTCTCCATGCTGGCGGCATATAGTCTGGAATGCCACCCCCCCAGGCGAGGACGCACTTTGTCTCTGAACGCACTATTGGATTGGTAGCCCAGCCAAAAAGGGCGGTGCATACCACCTGCTGCGGCCCCCAGCAGATGTGCCCCTGGCCTATCTGGTTTGGACTGCCGAATAGATGCATGAAGCGGCTTCTGAACTCATAATGGCTGCGGCCAGTGCCGACAGTGGTAGCCAGGGTCTCGGGGCCGTATTTCGCCTTGAGATCCTTGAGCTTTCCGGCTATCTCATCCAGCGCCTGCTCCCACGAAACCCTCTCCCATTTCCCTTCCCCCTTTGCCCCGACCCTCTTGAGGGGAAAATGCAAACGGTCTGGATGGTAAAACCACTCAACGGCGGCGCGCGCCCTCAGGCATGATTTCACCTGCGGGGCGAAGAGCTTGGGCTGTGGGCCCTGCAAGTCTTCGGTTACCTTGAGCAGCCGGCCGCCTTGAGTATGCACGAGAACGCCACAATGGCTGTGACACCACATGCAGACTGACTTCTGGGCTGTCTTCTGACTATCCATCTCTACCGGCTACACCTTGACAGCGACTTTCTCGACCCTTACCGCACACACCTTATACTCGGGGATCTTGGCTACCGGGTCAACAGCGGAATTAGTCAGGATGTTGGTAGCGCTCTCGGCGAAGTGGAAGCTCATACAAATCACACCGGGCGGTGAGGCTGAAGTAACCTCCGCCCTGGCTGTTACCTCTCCCCGCCTGGAAATAACCTTCACCATCTCACCATCGGCTATGCCGAGCTTTGAGGCATCGGCCGGGTTCATCTCCACCAGTTCCTCCGGGCGACAGGCATTGAGCCCCGGCACCTTTCTGGTCATCGTGCCGGTATGGTACTGGTAGAGGCTGCGCTCCGTGGTCAGGATGAGTGGATAGGTATCGTCAGGAAGTTCAGCCGACGGCCTGTATTCAAGGGGCACGAATTTCCCTTTACCGCGGGTAAACGCATCAGTATGCAAGACAGGTGTCCCGGGGTGCTCCAGCGATGGACAAGGCCATTGTATCCCGCCCTTGTCGAGGCGTTCATAAGTTATGCCTGCATAAGAGGGTGTCAGGCTGGCGATTTCTTTCATTATCTCGGCCGGATGCTCGAAGTCAAAACCCGAAGCCCCCATCTTCTTGGCCAGCTCGCAGATTATCCACCAATCCGGTTTCGAATCCCCTAGAGGTTCAATGACCTTCCGTACCCTCTGTACCCGACGCTCGGTGTTGGTGAAAGTCCCATCTTTCTCAATGGCACTGGCAGCCGGCAGTACAACGTCTGCCAGCTTGGCAGTCTCGGTGAGAAAGATGTCCTGCACCACCAGGAATTTCAAATGGTCAAGAGCGATCTCGCAATGGTTAGCACACGGCTCGCTCAGCTTGGCATTTTCCCCCACAATGTACAGCGCCTTTATCCCACCCCGGTGGGCCGAATCAATGATCTCCGTCAAGGTCAAACCTGGTTGAGGGTTAAGCTTCACCCCCCAGGCAGCTTCGAATTTCTCCCTCAACTGAGAGTTAGTTACCTTCTGATAACCTGTGTAAACGTCGGGCAAGGCACCCATATCGCAGGAACCCTGCACATTGTTCTGGCCTCTCAGCGGATTGACACCAGTAAATGGCTTGCCGATATTGCCTGTCAACATTGCCAGGTTAGCGAGGGCTAATACATTGTCAGTACCGTGAGTATGCTGAGTGATGCCCATGGCGTAAATAATAGTAGCCGGTTTCTGGGTAGCGTAGATTCTCGCCGCCTCTCTGATCTTGTCCTGCGACACCCAGGTTATCTTCTCCACCAGGTCGAGAGGGAACTTCTCCAGAGACGCCTTGAAAGCATCGTAGTCCTCACACCTCTCCTGGACGAAAGCCGTATCCACGAGCCCTTCATCAACGATGGCCCGCATCATCCCCATCAGCAAAGCCACATCGGTGCCCGGACGATTTCGCAACCACAGGCTGGCCATCCGGCAAAGGTGAATCTCCCTCGGATTGACTACGATCAACTTGGCACCCTGGCGCACCGCCTTGACGTACTCCAGCGAGATGACAGGGTGAGCCGCGCAGGTGTTGGAGCCGACGGCAAGGATGGTCCGAGCGTTGCCAATCTCGGCGATGGGGTTAGTCATGGCCCCGCTACCGAAGGACTGGGCAAGACCGGCTACGCTGGGGGAGTGGCAGAGCCGGGCGCAGTGGTCTACATGGTTGGTATCCAGCGCTGTCCGGGCAAACTTTTGAATAAGGTAGTTCTCCTCATTGGTACACTTAGCTGAGGAAAATACGGCCACCTCGTTACCCCGATACTTGGAAAGGTTGGTCGCAACGAGCTGCAGCGCTTCCTCCCAGCTTGCTTCTTCAAAATGCCCATTCCGCCTGATCAGCGGAGTCTTCAGACGCTCCGGGTGATAGACAACGTCGATGATGCCGAAACGCCCTTTGACGCAGGCCTGGCCCCGGTTAGCTTCCCCATCCAGAGCCGGATGGGCATTGAAGATCCTGCCGTCTTTAAGCTCAATGTTCAAAGTACAGCCAACCCCACAGTAGGGACAGATAGTCCGCACAGTGCGCTCCGGCACCCCCACCCACTTGGCAGCCACCTCCACCAGAGCGCCAGTCGGGCAGACATCGACACAGGCTCCGCAAGACTGGCAGCCCACATCTTTCAGAGGGAGACCGAATGCAGTCCCCACCACAGTCTGAGGGCCGCGGTTCACGAAGGCGATAGCCCCGGCGCCGCGGATCTCCTGGCACGCTTGGACACACCGGCCGCAGAGTATGCAAAGATTGTAGTCCCTCTCGAAAAAAGGAGAATCCTTCAGCACCGGATGCCCGAGAGGGATGTAGGGCAGCGTTACTTCTCTCAGACCAATGTACTCCACCACCGTCTGGAACTCACAACGTTTGTTCTTCGGGCAGAGCACGCAACGCTCCGTGACCGATACGTTGCGCAGGCAGATATCACCCGGCTTGCAGTGCTCCTTGCGATAGCAGATGAGGCAATGATGGGGATGCTGGGTCAGCAGGAGCTCGATTACGTTGCGGCGGTACTTCTGCAGCTGCGGTGACTGGGTATGGACCACCATCTTGTCAGTGGCCGGCGTGGTGCACGACGGAGGCAGACCGCGCATACCGTCGATCTCAACAATGCAGAGACGGCAGCCTCCGTATGGCGGCAGCGTGGGATGATAGCACAGGGTCGGAATGTAGATACCGGCATCCTGGGCAGCTCTCAGAACAGTGGAACCACTCTTGGCCTTGACTTCCTTGCCGTCGATGTTGAGAGTGAGTTCGCTCATGACCCTCCTCTGGGGAGAAGTTTAGTTCAAGGAATTGCCAAACTGCACATTTTACGGCATGACTACGTATCCGTCAAACCTGAGCGAGGAGACTTCAGCTAAGTCATCTTCTTCAAGCCCAGGACGACGGCTACGGCATACTCCCTCGTATGGGAAAGGCTGATCGAGAAGCCGGCGATGCCCATGGCTCTGGCCTTCTCCTCCGCCCTGCCATAAAGACTGACAGACGGCCGACCACCGGGCAAGCTCAACACCTCTATCTCCCGCCAGGCTACCCCCCTCCTCCCACTGCCCAACGCCTTCATTACCGCTTCTTTGGCCGCAAATCGCGCTGCCAGGGAAGGAAGGCGCTTCCCGTACCTTTCTGACTCAGACGCGGTGTACACGCGACTGAGAAAACGCTCACCCCACCGCGACACCACGCCGGCCACCCGAGCTACCTCGACGATATCGACACCAACGTATGCAGCAGAATTGCAATCCAGGCTCATCAGCAACCCTCAGAGGGCGGATGTCAAGACCACGATTTCGCTTGTCCCGGGCAGGCCGTCACGTTTGCGCCAGTGCCTCCGCCAAGTTCACCAGGGTGCGAACCCCGACCCCTGTTCCGCCACTGATCAGATATCCCTTCTCCTTTTCCAGGTTTGCCGTGCCCGCTATATCCACATGGACCCAGGGGCCCTCGACGAACTCCACCAGGAACTGGGCGGCGGTGATCGCCCCGGCAGTCCTGTTGCCCGAGTTCTTGAGATCGGCCACATCACTCTTGATCAGTTCCTTGTACTCCTCGAACATCGGCAGCTCCCACATGCGCTCACCGGCTGCCTCCCCGGCTGTCATCACCCGGGATAAGAACTCTCTGTCATTGGTCAGGACCCCCGAGCATACGTGCCCCAGCGCCACTATGCAGGCGCCGGTGAGCGTAGCCAGGTCTACCAGCGGGGAGAGCCCCTGCTTGACGGCATAAGATAGGGCATCCGCGAGTATTAGCCTACCCTCAGCATCTGTGCTGATGATCTCGACGGACTTGCCATTCATGGCTTTCACGATGTCGCCCGGTCTCATGGCGGAGCCGCTGGGCATATTCTCCACGGCCGGAACAATCCCCGTCACATTCAGCCTAGGCTTAAACTGGGCGATGACACTGAGGGCAGCGATGACCGCAGCCCCACCCGACATATCAGTCTTCATATCTTTCATGCCATCTTGCTCTTTCAGCGAGATCCCGCCCGAATCGAAGGTAATCCCTTTGCCCACAAAGCCTACTGCCTTCTTTGAGGACTCATCTCCCTTGTATGCAAGAATGATGAGCTTGGGAGGCTGCTGGCTGCCCTGGGCCACTCCAAGTAGCGCACCCATGCCCATCGCCCTCATCTGTTCGGCCTCCAGGACTGTGCACTCGAGTCCATAGGTATCGGCCACCGTCTTTGCCTTCTCGGCCATCCGGCTCGGGGTCATGTAGTTGGCCGGTTCATTGACCATGTCCCTCGCCATGGCGGTTGCTTCGGCAAGGACCTTCCCGCGTCTGCTCCCCTTCTCAATGGCAGGACAAAGGCCAGGAGTCAGCTCCACCAGAAGCAATTCCTTGATCTCGGTCTCGTCAGGCTCGCGCTTCTTGTACTTGTCAAAAGAGTACAGGCCGAGGACAGCGCCCTCGACTATGGCCTGGGCTGCCTTCTCAGGCTGAAGTCCACCGGCTCCGGCGCCATGGACCACGCTGGCAATTTGCTGCGCATTGACGCAGTTCAAAGCACGGCAGACTTCCGCCATGACATCTCTTACTGTGTTGAGGCTGAACTCCTTTTCTTTGCCCAAACCTGCTACCGCCACCCGCAGCGCCGGTAGCTTACCCTGGGTATGGATTACCGTGATCTCATGAAGCTTGCCTTTGATTTCGCCCTTTTCAATGAGCTGGGCAATGACGCCACCCAGAGCCCGGTCCACCGCTCCGGTTGCGCCTCCCGGTTGCTTCACCCCTTCGAATAGATTCACCACAATAGCATCTGCTTCAATTCTAACTATGTCCCCGGTAACGACCTTGATTTCCAAAGTTATTCCTTTCTAATGTGGAAGCCTTTGAACTTGATCCCGCCTCCACACGGCGTAGTCGGCAACCTGGCTTATCGTATCACATTTTTAGTGAGAGCGAGAAACAAGACGAAGCCCCCCGTTGTCATTGCGAGAGTCGAACAAGCCCAATCCATTGACATTCATTGGGTTAAGGTGTATAAATCTGCAGCTGTTCGCAGGACAGGTTTCACCGGTGACAGGCCTCGCACCGAGGGCGGCCTGAAAAAGAGCGATAACGATTGGCTGCCAACTGGCATCCAAAGCCAGGCGATAGGGTAATACGACGTCCCCGTCTCAGTCCCCCCAGATTGAGGCGTATTCTTGGCATTACCAGCCTCTACAGCGCCGGCTACGGCAACGTAGGTTCCTCCATATATTATGCCCTGGGGCTAATAGCCGTGGTCGCTGCGGGCGCTACCCCCGTGGTTCTCCTGATAGCGGGCATCATCTTCATCTTTACTGCACTGACCTACGCTGAAGGGACTGCAATGTACCCCGAGGCCGGCGGCTCATCAAGCTTCGCCCGGCACGGCTTCAATGAGTCCCTTGGCTTCGTTGCCGGGTGGGCCCTCATGCTCAGCTACGTGGTGACGATGGCTATTTCCGCTTTTACCGTTCCCTTCTATCTCGCGTACTTCTGGCCTCCTCTGAAGGAGTCCCCAGTAGCGGCCACCTCGCTGGCCATCGTTATTATTCTCCTGCTCGCCGCTCTCAACTTACGGGGAGTGAAGGAAACATCGTTCTTGAACATAACCCTGGCGGTGATGGATGTGGCTATGCAGGTGCTGGTAGTGGTCCTTGGTCTAGTCTTCCTTTTCAATCCGGGGCTCATTCTCCAGCGGGTGACAAGCCTCTGGCCCAGCACCACCAACCTCATCTCCGGCATTGCTGTGGCTGCCATAGCCTATACGGGGGTAGAGACTATCTCCCAGCTGGCGGAGGAGACGAAGCATCCGCAGGTGCGGGCGCCAAGGGCCTATCTACTGATGATGCTCACCGTGATGGTCATCTTCACTGGCATATCAACAATAGCCTTCTCAGTGATGTCCCCTCAGGAACTGGCTCAAAATTGGTCCCACGACCCTCTGGCTGGCATAGTCCATTACCTCCCCATAGAGATAGCTGCGAAAGCTCCCTCCGATCCCGTTGGCCAAATCGTATATATTCGCCTTGCTGAAGTGATGGGCGCATTCCTGCCATTTCTGGTCGCCCTGCTGGCCAGCACCATACTGCTCATAGCTGCCAACTCCGGCCTGATGGGTATATCCCGCTTGGCCTTCTCCATGGGGCATCACCGGCTTGTTCCCCCTGTCCTCGGCCGCGTACATCACCGCTTCCACACTCCGTATGTTTCCATTGCCATCTTCTCCGGTGTAGCCATCCTTATCCTTCTTCCCGCTTTTTTCCGGGCTGATTTCTTCAGTCAGCTCGGCAGCCTGTATGCTTTCGGATCACTGTTTTCCTTCGCCCTCGCTCATGCCGCTATCTTGATGTTGCGAATCAGAAAGCCGGAAACGCCGAGACCTTTCAAACTCAGGGCGAATATTCGCTTCGGAAATCGTGAGCTTCCCATTACGGCCATACTGGGACTACTGAGCACCTTCGCCGTGTGGATCATTCTGGTAATTGTACAACCTTACAGCCGCTGGTTGGGGTTCGCCTGGATGCTGGCCGGCCTGGTCCTCTACAGCATCTACAGGCATAGGGCCAAGACAAGAGAGTGAAGGCCTTCGGAAAACCTGCAATTGCCAAGTATGGCCTGGCCCCGTATAATATCTTCCCCGCTCGCATGGCTGGAGCGAGAATGAGAAACAAAGCAATATGGGATATGAACGAATTCTAGTACCGATAAGTGGCGGCAAGGCAGATGAAGAGGCCATAAAGATTGCCTGTCTGGTGGCCAAGAAAGCTAAGGGAAAGATCGAAGTTCTCTATGTAATTCAGGTCAGACGGACACTGCCGCTGGAAGCTCAGATAGATCCGGAAATCAGGAAAGGCGAAGAAACCCTGGACAGAGCCAGCACCATGGCAGACCAGGAGGATTTCACAGTCGAAACCGAGTTGCTGCAGGCACGGGAGATAGGCCCGGCAATCGTCGAGGAAGCCGTGGAAAAGGACATGG
>JAENJB010000185.1 GCA_016844565.1 Dehalococcoidia bacterium | reverse complement strand
GTTCTGGGCCTGGCGGGCGGTGTCCTGGGGGAGGACCTCTCCCCAGATGATGCGCTGGGACACCGGGCCGAAGTCCTGGCCGGAAAACTTACCTAGCAAGGTAAGTATCATCTCGTTCCGTCTCTTATAGGCCGCGCTCCTGACGGTCCTCTTCCTCCTGACCTTCTGCAGAAGCGGGTGGAGCTCGATCTCGAGGGCGACCCCGGAGAGCTCGCGCTCGATGCCGCCGAAAGACGCCCGGGGCGCTTCGGCCAGGTCGTGCAGCGTCCGGTAGAGAAGGTCGATGTAATCGACGTGTAGCCTGACGCCGCCTCCCTGCAAGAGGTCCAGCAGGTACGCCTTGGCCCCCTCGGGTATATTCCACACAGCGTTCGGCTGGACGGCAATGTCTTCGCTTGACTCGACATTCTCAAGGACGGCGATAGGGTTGCCGGACACCTCCAGGATGCGGGATAGCTGGGAGAGGGCGCGGTTCAGCTCCTTCTGAGTCTCGGTGATGGGTGGTATGTCCGACAGGCCCCAGAACTTCTTGGGCTCCTGGACATTGGGGAACAGGACGAAGGGGATGAATCCGTAGGGGTTCGGTTTCTCCCCCTGAGAAGCGTTGTCAATGAAGAGCTCGAAGGTAGTCGGCGTCCACACCTCGGTGACCTGGGCCTTATCTGCGGGCACGGCATCCCGCGATGTGACGGCGGGACCTCGCCGTGCCCCTACGTGGTGGAGCTGCTCGACTTCCTCCGAGGACAGGGTGTACCGGCTGGCCACCCGCCACACCCGGGAGGGGTCGTCTCCCCTCCACCAGGCGAAGAGGCCTTGGGGATCGGGCGCGGTGACGCGGACCTGCTTCTCTTCCGGGTCACAGGTGACCTTGTAGCAACCGTCCCCCAGGATGGCGGCGTCGATCTCGGTCTGGAAGTCCAGGGCGGAGAGGTTGTTGGCCTCGTAGGCCCTCATAAGATAGCTGGTGACCTTGTCGATGGCGGTCTTGATGTAGTTGAAGGTGAGCCGCCTCTCCTGTCGGCGCGTCGAGGGCCCGGGCCACTGAAGTCCGTTGTAGAGGTCGAGGTGCTCCGTGTAGCGGCGCAGGCGGTCCTGGTCCAGCCTGGGGAGTACTGCAGGGTCAAGAGACATGGTACCTCCCCCTGCTCTCTCTCCCCTGGCGGGAGAGAGTTGGAGAGAGTGGGACATCGCAGGTTAGTCCACCCTCTCCCTTGCCCTCTCCCGTCGAGGGAGAGGGGAGGATGCGACGGCGATCACTCTTGCGCCCCGATAGCGTTCTCTGGATGGTGCGCTGGCTGGTACCGAAGATGCGGGCCAGGTCGCGGGTGCTCTTCCCCCGGGAGTGAAGTAAGGCAATCTCCCGGCTGCGTTGCTCCTTTAGCCAGCCCTGCCGCCCCCGCGGCCGCTCATCGAGGCATGAAGGAAAGGGGCAGTGCAGACAGGAAGGAGAGAGGGCGCAGCCCTCGTCCCGGTAGGGATATAGCTCGGGCAGGTAATCAACGGTGTCCATGGACGCGATAGTAGCACATTTGTTCTATTACCCTCAAGGAGTTCTTGTCGCCGGGAGATTCCACGCCCAGTACCATCGTCTCCGTCCGTTCCTATTGACATGCCCTAGGGCTTGTGATATAAGTAGCGTGAGGGCTCGACGAAGATAGGAAGGAGGAGCTGGCGCCTCAATCTATAGTAGACGGCAACTTCGCGGTGAAGATCTGCCTCGAAGAATATGAGGCATTGGCTTCGGCTATCCTGAATTAAGTTAAATACGGAGGTAATCTGAAAGTGAAAAGGTCCTCTCTTGTCTTCATAGCCCTCGTCCTCCTGTTAGCCTTCCTGCCATTCGCACCGGCGTTTGCCACTCCGGCGAGCGCCCAGAGTCTTTACATCACGCCAGCTACGGGTTCCGCCGGCACCCTGGTCACCTATACTGCTACATTCACTGCCCCAATCGTGGCCACCACTTATACGGTGTACTTCGCGGGCACAACCATAACCTCAGGCACCTTGGGTATAGGCGGGACCACGATAACCGGTTCCTTCAGTGTCCCTTCCGGGGTAACCCCGGGGAGCAATGTGGTCTACGTTACCATGGGCACCCAGACCGCCACTGCCTATTTTGAGGTGCTGAAGGGCGTTATCACGCTTTCTGCCAGCGAAGGCGTGGTGGGCTCCAGGGTCACCGTAAACGGCAGTCGCTTCAGCCAGAATACGACCATAACTGTGTACTTTGATGGCGAGGCGCAGGGCTCCCGCACCACCAGTACCTCAGGCACCTTCACCCACCCCCTCGCGATACCGGAGAGTCCCGCCGGCACGCATGAAATAACGGCAGGGACCTCCTCGTATGACCTGTCGGATGCGGTACAGTTCACGGTCAAACCCAGCCTAGCGGAAATTGTTCCCACCTCCGGTGGCGCCTTTACCCTGATCACCATCACCGGGAAGGGCTTTAACTACAACGACAATGCCATCGACGTATTCTTGGGCCCCACCAAGATCGGCACGGTCCAGAGTGACGACAGGGGCACCATCGCCAGTAAGCAGGTAGGCATCGGCGAGTTCCCGTTTGGCGCCTGGGATGTGAAGGCTACCGATAAAGGTGGCAACTCGGCGACGGCAGAGTCCAAGTTCACCGTGAAGCCAGCGGCGGCCATTAGCCCGACCGGGGGCAATGTGAGCTCTCCGGTGAAGGTCAGCGGCACGGGGTTTCTGGCCAATACGGCTATTAGTGTAACCTATGATACGATAGTCTTGAACCCGGCGATCCCTATCAGAACCGCGGAAAAGGGCACCTTCAGCGGCAACTTTGTGGCGCCCAAGTCCAAGGCGGGCGCCCACACGGTAGCGATTTCGGATGGCTCCAACTCCTTGAGCTTCACCTGGACGATGGAGAGCGATCCTCCACCGGTGCCACTCCAGCGCAGCCCTCTCAGCGGCAAGTCCATCGGTGCACTGAGCAAGCAATCCCCTGTTTTTGCATGGGGGGAGGTAACTGATCCAAGTGGCGTGGTCTACGATTTCCAGATTGCCAAGAAGGATCCTACCTTCGCTTCTCCTGTGCTTGCCAAGGAGAATCTGACGACGGCCAGCTATGCCCTGAGCCCGGTGGTGGAGGCACTGGAACGCGGCCTCTACTACTGGAGGGTGAGGGCCATAGATGGAGCCGGCACTGCCAGTGCCTGGGCCACTCCCTGGACAGTGCAGATAGGCTGGCCCATTCCCATATGGGCGCTGGTTCTGCTGGCACTGCTGGCACTCGCGATAATCGTCCTCCTGGTCATAGTCATCTCGCGAAGCATGGTAGCTCGCGTCTGAGGGCTCGGGCGAAGCCAGGCAGATTGTGGATAAAGCCGCTCCCCCCCTCCCCAGGTCGAGAGGTCTCTCGACCTGGGGAGGGGGGGAGAAGATAATGTCAAAGTGAGAAACGCCTTCCTTCTTCTCGTGGCCCTGGCCCTCCTCCTGGCCTTCATACCCTTCGCACCATCCTTTGCCACCCCGGCGAACGCCCAGATTATTTCGATCTCACCCACCACGGGTGCTGTCGGCACCCTGGTCACCCTCACCGGGCCCGGATTCGGCAATGCCCTGCCATTTTCCATCACCTTCGACGACATATTCGTCGCCGAGGGAAAAACGACCGACATCGGGCTAGTTAGCGCTTCCTTCAGCGTGCCCAGCGGGGTAAAGCTAGGGCGCCATACAGTCACCTTTACCTCAGGGGCGTTCACGGCTTTCGCCTTTTTTGAGGTGGCCAAGAGCGCCATAACCCTGTCTGTCAGTGACGGCGCCGTAGGTACCGGGGTCACCGTGAATGGCACAGGCTTTCCATCAAGCACCAACGTGGATATTCTGTATGACGGGGACTTGATCGCGACCCGCACTACCGCCATCAGCGGCGTCTTCAG
>JAENJB010000184.1 GCA_016844565.1 Dehalococcoidia bacterium | reverse complement strand
GATGGCCTGGTCTATCAGAGAGGGAGATAGGGTGCCATACACCACCAGCCAGCGCGCCGGCTCGGCGGCGGCCAATTCCTGGTAGCCTCGCCACACCCGGCGGTGAAAGGCCAGTTCTTCGCTCTCGAATCTGTCGTTTTCCCCGTCCTTCTTGCGCCCCAGCCCTGTCTCGGGCGGAAGGCTCATGAGGATAACGAGGTTTGGTCTGAGTCCCCGGGTTGCGATAGCGTTCATCCGGCGAATAAGGCCGATGTCCAGGCCGCGGCCATAATGCTGGTAGGCTATGGTGGAGTCGGTGTAGCGGTCGCAGACGACCACTTTGCCCTGCTCCAGTGCGGGCCGGAGCACTTCCTCAACCAGTTGGGCCCGCGAGGCAGCAAAAAGCATCAGTTCGGCGCACGGCAAGACCGCGGTGGCGCGTTTCTTCTTCAGGATGCGTCTGACGTCGTCGCCGAGGTCGGTGCCGCCCGGCTCGTGGGTCAGGATGGCCGGAATGCCGGCGCGGCAAAGCCTTCGCCATAGTCGGCGGGCCTGGGTGCTCTTACCGCTCCCCTCGGTTCCTTCGAACGTTATCAGCCGGCTCAAACGGTGTTCCTTTCGCCCCGGCTCTCCCGGGAAAGCACTACCCGGCGTTGGGGGTCTCTGCCGGAGCTGCGGGAGGTGAGATTGTGGCGCTCGGCCAGGAGGTGCTGGAGGCGGCGCACGTGCGCGGGCTGAGGATTGAGCGTCACCGACGGGGTGCCCTGTTCCAGGTCGGCGACGGCTGCTTCCGCTTCCTGGAGGGCCGTCCTTGCCATATCCGTCCTGTTTCTCCCGTGGAGGCCGCTGACGAACTGTTTCATCTGGGGGGGTGTATTGGACCGGAGGACGTAGATGGGCAGGCCGGTGTTCTCGGCCTCTCTGATCTTCTGCGGTCTGGTGCGGTAATACTTCTTCGAGGTTACCAGAAGGTCGGCCTCACGCATGGACTCGGCGATCTCCAGCGGCGCCTGCATTTCTTCGGCTGCTTGTTCCAATCGCCCGCGGTTTATCCCGAACGGGTAGACGCGAGCGGCTCGGTCAACCGGCGGAGGCGGTTCCCTGTCCGTCTTCCTGGCGAAAGAAGGCGACTCTACCTTCTCGCTTCTCACCTCTCCGTTTTCGTCGAGCCATCGCAATTCCGGAATCAGTGGTTGTCCCTGGAGAATGGAGTCCGCGGCTTCGCTGACGTCCGGATGGATGGCTACCTTATTTCGCTCCCTGATCTCCACCACGATATCGAAGGTGGGCGGCGCCTTGCGTTCGAGGACGGACTTCTGGGTGCCTCTCCGCCGGGCTTCCTCGTCGCCCAGGGTGACGCTCTGTATGCCGCCCACGAGGTCGGACAGGGTGGGGTTCATCATCAGGTTGTCCAGGGTGTTGCCGTGAGCGGTGGCAATTAACTGGACGCCGCGCTCGGCTATGGTGCGGGCGGCGGCTGCCTCCAGTTCCGTGCCGATTTCATCAATGACAATGATCTCGGGCATGTGGTTCTCCACCGCCTCGATCATCACTGCATGCTGCATGGTCGGTGTGGGTACCTGCATGCGCCGGGCGTGACCGATAGCCGGGTGCGGGATGTCTCCGTCTCCGGCGATCTCGTTGGAGGTATCCACTATGACCACTCTCCTGTCCAGGTCATCAGCGAGTACCCTGGCTGTCTCGCGCAGCATGGTGGTCTTTCCTATGCCCGGCCGTCCCAGGAGCAAGATGCTCTTGCCTGACTCAACCAGGTCCTGGATGATCCTGATGGTCCCGAAGACAGCCCGGCCAACCCGGCAGGTAAGACCGATGATATTTCCCCGGCGATTGCGGATGGCCGAAATGCGGTGCAGGGTGCGCTCGATGCCGGCGCGGTTGTCATCCCCGAAGCTGCTGATCTGCGACAGAACCACCTGGATGTCATCGGCGGTCAAATGAGCACCTCTCAAACTTGTAGTGGGGCCAGGCTGTGCTGAGGTAGCGGCACGGCCACCTGTTTCAATAGGACCGAATATTCACCCATCGGCTGGAACCCCCTACGGATGCAGAGATGGTGGAGGGTGGTCTGGTGTTCCTGGGCGATGCAGTAGGTGGTCGGGGCCTGGCGCAGTTGCGCCAGGCTGTATTCGATCATGGTTTCCTCAAGTCCACTTGCCGAGGGCAGCGCCATCAGTTCGAACACCCCTGCTCCTTTGATCATAGAAAGCCGGAGCCAGCCCATCACGCTATCACCCTCCTGATAGACCAGTTCTCTGCCCTTACACCGGTCTCGGCTCGCTTGCCATTCCTGAAGAGTCATCCCGTCAGTCTGCATGAGAGTTGGCGGGGTAATCGCGGAGTAGAGATGGAAAATGTGAAATTCGTCGCTGTCAGTCTTGGCCTTCAAGTTCTCAGCAGGCAAGCTTGGTGGGGCGTATCTCGCCTCGTTTTCTATTCGGAAGAGGTACTCGGTGCTTCTGGGGAGGAACCCCGCTTGCCGGGCGGTCTCCATAACGAGGCTGTTTCTTTCGATTCTCAAGAAGATCTTGTGGGCTCCCATCTGTCTGCCATAATGTCCTACCTTGTCCAGCAGGAGAGCCGCGAGTCTCTCCTCTCCGATGGGTAGAAGAAGCTGGTTGACCTCCCAAACACTAGCGCCGGCCCGGGCGCGTGACGACACGACGCCACGGAGGCGGTTCTGTTCGATGCAAACCAAGACGTAGCGCTTTCCTTCGGGGAAGAAGACCTGTCTCAAGATGGTGATGAGTGGTGCATGGGTTTGGGACAGAAACAGGCTGTCTCTCGTCCTTGCCACATTGTTGAGAGGGGTGTTTCGAGACAGCAGGCAGGAGAGAAGGTCGGAAGGGCGTGGAGTTTGAATCACGATGGCCTCGCCTCTGGCACCGGGCTTGTTCCCATGGTTCCTATTATAGAGGCGATTGGTTGGGAATGGCAATCGGATGGAATCCCGGGTGGCTATCCCTGTTCCGAGATAATGCTCAGGAAGTACCGGTGGAATCTCAGGTCTTGAGTCAGCTCGGGGTGGAAGGCGGTGGCCAGCAGGCGGTCCTGTCTGGCGGCCACTGGTGTGCCGTCAGGCAAATGGGCTAGCACCTCTACGCCGGTGCCCAGAGTGTCAATGACGGGGCTGCGGATGAATATGGCGTGGAACAATTTCTGGCCGAGAACCGGAATCGCGAGGTCAGTCTCAAAGCTGTCCACCTGCCGGCCGAAAGCGTTTCTGGTCGTTTCAATGTCCATGGCTCGCAGTGTCTTCACGCTCTGAGGTGGTTTCTCGCGTCCGAGGATTATCATCCCGGCGCAGGTGCCGAGGATGGGAAACCGCTCGAGCGCCAGCTTGCCAATACTGTCGAACAGTCCGGACTCCACCATCAGCCGGCTGATAGTGGTGCTCTCTCCCCCAGGTATGATGAGCCCCTGCAAGCCCTGGAGTTGCTCCGGTAAGCGCACCAGCACGGGTTCTGCGTCTAGCCTCTGCAGCGCCTGTTGATGCTCGATGAAAGCCCCCTGCAGGGCGAGTATGCCTATTCTTTGCTTGCGCATGTTACAACGCGGCGATGGCGATGGGAGAGGCTAACGTTGGGAATTACCACCCTCTGGAAGCCAGCAGTTCCTCTTTGGGGATGGCCTTGATATCCAGCCCCCGCATCGGCTCGCCCAGCCCGGAGGATACCTCGGCGACAATGTCGGGGTTGCTGAAATAGGTCGTGGCTCTCACGATGGCTTTTGCTGTTGCGGCGGGGTCGCCGGACTTGAATATCCCCGAGCCGACAAAGACACCCTCAGCCCCGAGTTGCATCATCAGTGCGGCATCGGCCGGTGTGGCTATACCGCCGGCAGCGAAATTCACGACCGGCAATTTGCCTGTCTGATGCACTTTCAATACGAGTTCAAGGGGAGCTCCCAAGGCTTTGGCCTCGGACATGAGCTCGTCCTCAGACATGGATTGCAGTTTGCGGAGTTCGTCATTGACTGCCCGCATGTGGCGGACGGCCTCGACGATGTTGCCGGTGCCGGCCTCCCCCTTGGTCCTGATCATAGCAGCCCCCTCCGCGATACGCCGCAGGGCTTCTCCCAGGTCGCGGCAACCGCAGACAAATGGCACCTTGAAGGTGTGCTTCCAGATGTGGTGGTTTTCATCGGCTGGAGTCAGAACCTCTGACTCGTCCACGTAGTCAACGCCGAGGGCTTGCAGCACCTGGGCTTCCACAAAGTGACCTATGCGGCACTTGGCCATCACCGGGATGGTTACCGTCTTCATAATGGCGCGGATAATGGTGGGGTCGGCCATGCGGGCCACCCCTCCGGCGGCCCTGATATCCGCGGGCACCCTCTCGAGAGCCATCACGGCGCAGGCCCCGGCCTCCTCGGCGATTCTGGCTTGCTCAGGGGTGACCACATCCATAATCACCCCACCCTTAAGCATTTGCGCCAGACCGGCCTTCACTGCCCAGGTGCCACGTTCAGTTTCCACTTTCCTCTTTTCCTTACTATAGGTTATCTAAGCGATATTCTACTATCGTGTTACTGACGATGCAAGCCGGGTGGATAATAACTGCAGTATGTCATTGCGAGGTGTAAAGCCCGAAGCAATCTCAGCGATGTCCCCTCTCCCTTGACGGGAGAGGGCTAGGGAGAGGGTGGATTCCTCCAGAAGAGCCCCCTCTCTCTAACTCTCCCCCTCCAGGGGGGAGAGGATGAAACTCCTCGATTGCTTCGTCCCGATGGAATCGGGTACTCGCAATGACAGGCCGTTCCGGAAGCGGCTATTTTCGAGGTAATGATATTGGTGATCTACTCGTACCTGAGGGCATCGATGGGGTTCATGCGGGCAGCCCTGGCCGCGGGATAGACGCCGAAGAAGAGGCCGATGGCTGTGGCGGTGATCAGCCCCA
>JAENJB010000183.1 GCA_016844565.1 Dehalococcoidia bacterium | reverse complement strand
ATTACCCGCTATACGAAAGCCAAAGTCTTTTCCGCTGTGGGAAAGAAGACCGCTCTTTTCATTCGCTTTTCCACCGTGGCTGGCGAACGCGGTGCCGCCGATGCCGAACGTGATATCCGTGGCTTCGCCATCAAGTTTTATACCGAAGAAGGCAACTGGGACCTGGTCGGCAATAATACGCCCGTATTCTTCCTGCGCGACCCACTCAAATTTCCTGACCTCAATCACGCTGTCAAGAGGGACCCACGCACCAATATGCGTAGTGCTAAAAACAACTGGGACTTCTGGACTTCGCTTCCGGAGGCACTGCACCAGGTCACCATCGTCATGAGCGACCGCGGTATTCCCTATTCTTATCGCCATATGCACGGGTTCGGCAGCCATACCTTCAGCCTCATCAATGCTAAGAACGAAAGGTTCTGGGTCAAGTTCCATTTGAAAACACAGCAGGGCATTCGTAACCTGACGGATGAAGAGGCCCGAGAGTTAATAGGTAAGGACCGCGAAAGCCACCAGCGGGACCTGTATGGAAGCATTGAAAAGGGGGATTATCCCCGCTGGACGATGTTCATCCAGGTAATGCCGGAAAAGGAAGCGGCCAGAAGCCCATACAACCCCTTCGACCTCACCAAGGTCTGGTTCCACAAGGATTATCCACTAATTGAGGTGGGCGTTCTGGAGCTTAATCGCAATCCCGCAAACTATTTCGCCGAGGTGGAACAGTCGGCTTTCAATCCGGCCAACATTGTGCCGGGTATCGGTTTCTCACCTGACAAGATGTTGCAGGGCAGACTTTTCTCCTATGGTGATGCTCAACGTTACCGGCTGGGGGTCAATCATCACATGATTCCGGTTAACGCTTCCCGCTGCCCCTTTAACAGCTTCCATCGCGATGGCGCCATGCGAGTTGACGGCAATCACGGCAGCACACTGGCTTACGAACCCAACAGCTACGGTGAGTGGCAACAGCAACCCGAATTTGCCGAACCGCCGCTCAGCCTGGCAGGTGCCGCTGACCACTGGAATCATCGTGAGGATGATGATTACTACACTCAGCCGGGTCTCCTCTTCCACCTGATGAGCCCCGAGCAGCAGAAAGTACTCTTTGCTAACACTGCTCGTGCTATCGGCGATGCTCCGAAGGAAGTCAAAATCAGACATATCGGCAACTGCCTGAAGGCCGACAAGGCTTATGGCCGGGGCGTCGCCGATGCTCTGGGTATAAAAAAGAGCGAAATCATCAATAAATATAGTGCTTAACTTTGCAGACTGAAGATAAAGAGAGTGGGGCTAGTTGACTGGACGAGCCTCACTCTCTTTCCCCTGTGAACTCTATTGAATTTTGGCGCCCAACTAAATGCTGAGACTAAATGTCAAGTTGAAGTCTTTGGCGGTTCTACCTAGTTGATACCCCTTCCCAAGTCCGCAATCAATACCCTAGCCTCAGTCAGATTGGTGAAGATCTTCCGGTTGAGTAGGGAATCCCCTAACTATCCGGTTTCAACGACCCATTTTGTGTACGGATATCGCTGACGGTCCACTAGCTTAGCCCTCTTGCCTGAAATCGAACAGAATTGACTTTCGTGCATCGCAATCATAAACTTCCACCGAACTGCACAGCCAAAATGGGAGTGCCTTCAGCACCGTCTGGCGTTGAGGTAATCAATGAAACGGTCTGATGTTCCGCCGGAGTTCTCGACTGAAGAGAACTTCAAGAAGTCGACCGATTTCTGGCTGACCGAGCTAGGTCGACCCTAGGCGATGAATTAGAGGAGGCATAGTATGTTGAAAACAGATTCCTTTGCTACCGATGTCCTGGTCATTGGGTCAGGGATAGCAGGGATGCTGGCCGCCATCGAAGCCCGCAAAGGAGGCGCCCAGGTAGCCATTGTCTCTAAATCAGCCCTGGGCAAGGAGTCCTCTACCTCCTACGCCAGGACTTTCAGGAATTATGAGGAGAACCCGGCAACCGTGAAGAATATTCCCGGGTATGATAGTAAACCAGGCAAACACCTGGAGGACTGGCCCCTTGTCCGCACAATATACAAAGAGTCCGCCAGGCAAATGGAAAACCTCGTCACCCTTGGTGTGCCTATGGTACTTGTACCGGCAAACGGGGCCTATGACACCGTCCCATCCTGGCGGCCCAAAGGGAGCGAGCATACCCACGGGGGAGCCATCGTACTGGATGCCCTGGCTCCGATCACTAGGAAGATGGGAATACGAGCGGTGGAAAGCTGCAGTATCATAAGCTTGCTGAGAGACGAGGACAGGGTGACCGGGGCCTCCGGACTGCTCCATGATGGTTCCTGGCTTACCATCTACGCGAAGGCGGTGATTATGGCCACAGGCGGAGCCGCCGGCCTAAACAAGGTCACCTCCACCTCGAAAGAAATAGCCGGCAATGGCTTTGCCATGGCTCTGAAAGCAGGCCTCCGCCTCAAGAATATGGAGTTTAACAGCTTCTATGCCGTCGGCCTGCCTACCCCCACCGGCCGTTACGTTCACTGCGCCCCAGTGACGCTCATGATGAAAAATGCCCTGCTGAGGAACGATAATGGGGCGGATATCGTCAAGAAGCATCTCAAAATCTCTCTCCAGGAGGCCGTCCCTCCTATCAGCACCAGGTTCGATTGGCTGCCCAGGGCGGTGGCCGCCGCGCTCGAGGAAGGCAAAGTCTGGCTGGACCTGACCCATGTGCCGGACGATGAGTGGGACAGGCTGCCGGAAAGAAACTGGAAACAGATAAGGCAGACCCAAGTGGATATGAAGAAGACCCCCTTGTCCATCCTGCCCCTGAGCCAGTCCTTCAGGGGCGGCCTTGCCGTAGATACCGGGATGAGGACCTCGCTCAAAGGTCTCTACGCCGCCGGGGAGGCTGCCTCCAGCTGGCTGGCAGAACTGGGGATCAGCGCTCTGCCCAGCTGTCTGACTATGGGCGCCATCGCCGGCAGGAATGCCGCCGCC